>CAYNLW010000005.1:0-56488 GCA_964398195.1 uncultured Methylophilaceae bacterium
TTAAATGTAAGATAAAACTCTCACTCATACTGGTACTAATTTTAAACGCAGTTCACTTGCCTTACCGCCTCTATTTCTAAAAGTTGCCATTTCCATCCTCTATTGGGACAGATTTGGGCCAAGCTTAGTTTTTTATCTTTTTACACCTCGGTGTTTGTTAGTGATTACTTCGTCGCTTTCCACTCCCCCGACTTCCCCCCAGATTTCTCTAGTAACCCGATATCACTAATCGTCATCCCCCTATCTACCGCTTTGCACATATCGTAAATTGTCAAAAGGGCTATGCTGGTGGCGGTGAGAGCTTCCATTTCTACGCCGGTTTTGCCGGTGCATTGGGCGGTACATATGCAATGGACGCTGTGATTGTCCGGGTTTAAGGTAAATTCTATGTTAACGCTGGTTAAGGCGATGGGGTGGCATAAGGGGATGAGTTCGGCGCAGCGTTTGCTGGCTTGGATGCCGGCGATGCGGGCGATGCCTAGGACATCGCCTTTTTTGCTGGTGCCTTGTTGGACGAGTTGGAAAGTCTCAGCTTGCATAAAAATAGTGCCACAAGCGACTGCTTTTCTGTGGCTATCCGCTTTGTCAGCGATATCCACCATATGTGCTTGACCTTGTTGATTGAAGTGGGAAAGTTTAGTCATCACTATATCCGCGATAAAATAGATTGATTGAAACTGATTGAACCGATATTTCAAGCGAATATCATAAACAAACATGCGTTACATTTATATTCTTTTCTGCTTTTTCTTACTCATCCCAAGCCTACTTGCAGATGAATTGCCTGAGCTTGGCGATTTTTCAGCCACGGTGATGTCGGCGCTGGACGAAAAGAAAATTGCTAATCAAATTATGCGAGATGTGATGGCCAGTGATGAGGTGCTGGACGACGCGGAAGTTAACGATTACATCACGCAACTCGGTAGCAAATTGGCTGCAGCAGGGCCAGATAAAAGCCAAACATTTAATTTCTTTGTCGTGCGCGATAACAGCATCAACGCGTTTGCTATGCCTGGCGGGGTGATAGGCGTGCATACGGGTTTATTTGTGGCTGCCAGAAACGAATCCGAGCTAGCAGGGGTGTTGGGTCATGAAATTGGCCACGTAGTACAACATCATATTGCGCGTATGTTGGCGCAACAAAAACGCGACTCTGTCATCAGTATGGCGGGCATGGCATTGTCATTATTAGCGGCAAGAGCCAACCCACAATTAGCCGGCGCTGCCATGGCGACTTCTTCAGCAGGTATGGTGCAAAGACAACTAGATTTCACCCGCGAGCATGAGCGTGAGGCAGATAGAATAGGCTTGCAAATTCTAGAGAGCGCTGGCTATGACAGTACTGCCATGGCAGGTTTTTTTGAAGTATTGCAAAAGGGAACGCGCTTTGTTGAAGGCAGTGCGCCATCATTTTTGCGTACGCACCCGATCACTTCTGAGCGTATTGCTGATGTCAGTGCGCGTGCAGGTAAAAATAAATTTAAATTACAACCTTACGCTCCGGAGTTTGATCTTATCCGGGCAAAACTGATGGCGTATCTCGGGCCGCCTAGCCAAAGCATTAGTTATTTCCAAGAAAACCTGCAGCAATATCGCTATAGCAATTTAAGTGCACAACATTATGGTCTGGCGATCGCCTATATCCGTGCAAATAATATCGCTGAAGCGCGTAAACAACTGGCTTGGCTAGAGTCCAATAGCCAAGCGCACCCTTATTACGCTAGCTTAGCCGCCAAGATAGAAGTGGAAGCAAAAAACGCGATTCAAGCAGAGCAACGTTTCCAATCTGGATTGCAGCGTTATCCTTGGCATTTAGAATTGATCGTTAGCTATGCCAAACATTTAGTGGAGTTGCGCCAGTACGACAAAGCCTTGCGCTTTATTGAAGAAAAGCAGCCGTCATTCCCTGACTCCCCTCAGCTGTACGAAATTAAAGCCAAATGTCATGCCGCACAGGATAAACGTATGTTAAGTTTCCAAGCGCAAGGAGAAGCCTATGTGCGCCGCTATAATATTCCTCGCGCAGTAGAACAAATGGATTTGGCGACTAAGGCCGGTGATGGTGATTTTTATCTTTCCTCTATTGTTGAGGCGCGATTAAAAACCTTAAGAACCATGTTGGACGAACCAAAAAAGAGCAGTCTGTTTTAATGCTTATTTAGGAAACCACAATGAATAGACGGCAGTTTTTAAGCTTTAGCAGTGCCCTGTTGGCCTTGGTGGCGCTGCCGCTGCGCGCGCTGGCAGCGGTGTGGAACGAGCCGGCATTTCAGTCTAATCAATTGCAACAGGCCATGCAGTTGCTAGGCGCTAAGCAAGCCACAAGCTCAGATTTAATCACTATTATCGCCCCCGACAAAGCCGAGAATGGCGCTGTGGTGCAGGTGCAAATTCGCAGTGCGATAGCGAATACCCAGTCTATCGCTCTATTAGTGGAAAAAAATCCTACCGTTTTAATCGCCCAATTTGACTTAATGCCTGGCACCGTGGCGGATATTATCACCCGCATCAAAATGGCTGAGACCTCAGATGTGGCGGCCTTGGTGCAAGCGGGGGGTGAGTTTTATATGAGCAAAAAATTGGTCGAAGTAATGGAAAACGGGTGCGGATAATGGCTGACAATATCAAAATGCGGGCGCAATTAAAAAATGGCATCACCGAAGTCAAAGTACTGATGTCGCATCCTATGGAAACCGGCAGACGTAAAAGTGATTTTGGCGATGTGATTCCCGCCCACTTTATTCAACAGGTCAGCGCTTTCCTTAATCAGCAGTTAGTCATGCAAGCGCAATGGGGCACGGGCATTAGCAAGAATCCCTATCTGACTTTTTATCTTAGCCAAGCCAAACAGGGTGATATGGTGAAAATCGTGTGGTTGGATAATCGCGGCAAACAAGGCGAAGCAGAAATCGCCGTCAGTTAAGTAAAGCTGTTTCAGGCTAAATCATCTAGTAGTCAATTATTTAGCGCTGGCTAAGCGACAAGCTGAGCGCCTCAGCGACACGTATCCCATCGACCGCAGCAGATAAAATCCCACCTGCATAACCAGCCCCCTCGCCAGTGGGGTATAGGCCTTTGGTATTAATGCTTTGCAAATGCACATCATCGCGCTTGATGCGTATTGGCGATGAGGTTCTGGTTTCTACACCGGTCAGCAAGCCATCGGCCAAATCAAACCCATGAATCTGCTGAGCAAATTGCGGAATCGCTTCGCGTATGGCTTGAATCGCAAAGTCAGGCAAGGCATCAGCCAAATTGCATAATTTCACGCCGGGGGTGTAGGAGGGAATCACCTGCCCCAGTTGTTGAGAGGCGCGGTTATGCAAGAAATCGCCGATTAGCTGCGCGGGTGCGCAATAATCGCTGCCGCCAAGTTGAAAGGCCGTGCTTTCTAATTGCCGCTGTAACTGCATACCGGCCAATGGCCCGTCGGGATAATCGCGCTCAGGCGAGATGCCCACCACGATACCAGCATTGGCATTGCGTTCGTTACGTGAATATTGGCTCATGCCATTGGTCACCACCCGACCGGCCTCGGAGGCGGCTGCCACCACGGTGCCACCGGGGCACATACAAAAGCTATACACGCTGCGACCATTGCTGGCGTGGTGCACCAATTTATAATCTGCCGCACCCAAAATCGGATGCTGCGCATAAGGACCATAGCGCGCCTGATTAATCAGCGACTGTGGGTGCTCAATGCGAAAGCCTATAGAGAATGGTTTGGCTTCGATATAAATGCCGCGCTGATGCAACATTTCAAAGGTATCACGCGCACTGTGGCCCACCGCTAATACCAAGTGCTGTGTGGCAATCTGGCTGCCATCTTGCAATACCACCCCCTGCACTTGTTGCTGGTCTAACAGAATATCGGTGACATGCGATTGAAAGCGTATTTCGCCGCCCAATTGAATAATTTTTTCGCGCATCTGCTCGACCACGCCCACCAAACGAAAAGTGCCGATATGCGGGTGGCTGACATACATAATTTCCTCGGGCGCCCCTGCGGCGACAAACTCGCTCAGCACTTTGCGGCCGTAGTGTTTGGGGTCTTTAATTTGGCTATACAGCTTGCCATCAGAAAAAGTGCCAGCGCCGCCCTCGCCGAATTGCACATTAGATTCAGGATTTAACACTTTCTTGCGCCACAGTCCCCAAGTGTCTTTGGTGCGTTCGCGCACCGCTTTGCCGCGCTCTAATACAATTGGGCGAAAGCCCGCTTGCGCTAAAATCAACGCGGCAAAAATACCCGATGGGCCAAATCCCACAATCACCGGACGCGCCGGCTGGGTGGCTGGCTTGGCAGTTGGCTCGGACTTAGCGACAAACTGATATTGCATATCCGGACTGGGCTTGACATGCGGGTCGCGTTTAAATTTCTGCAACACGGCGGCCTCATTGTGCAGCCTCACATCTAAGATATAAACAAACAAAATCGCCTGTTTACGGCGCGCATCTACGCCACGTTTATATATCGTAAAGTCGATTAACTGGTGCGCTGGAATCGCCAGTTTATTTAAAATTGCCGCCTGCAAAATGTCACGGTCGTGGGTGAGCGTTTGCGCTTGGGTAAGAGGAAGTTTAATTTCGCTAATTCGTATCATGGCATCAGGCTAAGTAGAATTTACAAAAGCGGCGCTTGAATCAGCTTGCGTAGCATGGTCACGCTAACTGGCTTTTTTTCTGTCAAAGACCAATGATCCAGTGCGTCTAAAGTCGCCATCAAGCTGGGCAGATCGCGGCGCAGATAGCGAAAACAATAGTCCAATACCTCGTCAGGTAATTTCATGCCACGTTGTTTGGCGCGCTGTTTCAGCGCTTGCGCCTTTTCTTCATCGCTTAAGGCATGCAGTTGATAGGTCACCCCCCACGCCAAACGACTGGCCAAATCCTCGCGCAAGCCCATCTGCATAGGTGAGGCATTGCCGCTCACCAGCACCACACCAGTGCCGTCGCGCTGTTGGTTATAGGCGTTAAATAAATCGATTTGCTGCTGTTCGGAATAGTCCTGCACATCATCTGCGCAAATCAGTGATTTACCGGTTTCCTTTGCCAAGTCCTGCGCTGCCAACAGCAAGTGGGTTTTGCCGCTGCCGGGCGCGCCCCAAAAATAAATAAAGCGCTGCAATGGCTGCGCAGAAAAGCTATTCACCAGCGTATGCAAGGCTTCTGCATTGCGACCAAGCAAAAAATTATGCACGCTGGGGCGGGCGGGTAATTGAATATCCAATAACAGTTGTTTCATTAATGCGCTTTACTTGCAGGGGTTTTTCTCGTTTAAATGCATTTAGGTTAAAATTTAGCTTTGGCCGCTAGCATTTGCCGACTTGCCTGTGCTAAAGCCTGATATTTTACCTGTTATTTGTTTTTATCTTGTAGAAAGCGAGCAAGCTTTGAGTTCCAATCCGCACAACCCTGCCAACTCCCCCTCCATTTCTTACCGCGATGCTGGCGTTGATATCGAAGCAGGTGATGCTTTAGTTGAACAAATCAAACCTTTTGCCAAGCGCACCATGCGCCCCGAAGTGATGGGCGGCATAGGCGGTTTTGGTTCTTTATTTGCCATGCCAGAAAAATATCAACAGCCGGTACTGGTGTCCGGCACCGATGGGGTAGGCACCAAGCTAAAGCTGGCTTTTGAGTTGAATAAGCACGATACAGTGGGCATAGATTTGGTGGCCATGAGCGTCAATGACATTTTGGTGCAAGGCGCCGAGCCGCTGTTTTTCTTGGACTATTTTGCCTGTGGCAAATTACAAGTCGGTGTGGCCGCGCAAGTGATTAAAGGCATTGCGCAAGGTTGTGAGCAAGCGGGTTGCGCCTTGGTGGGTGGTGAAACGGCGGAAATGCCGGGCATGTATCCTGACGGGGAATATGATTTGGCCGGTTTCGCAGTTGGCTGTGTGGAAAAAAGCCAGATTATTGACGGCAGCCATATACAATCTGGTGATGTCTTGCTTGGCTTGGCTTCCAGCGGCGCGCACTCCAACGGCTATTCGCTTATCCGCAAATTAATCAGCATGTCAGGCATGGATATGCAGGCCGATTTCTACGGCCAGCCGTTTAAAAACGTGGTGATGGCGCCTACCCGTATTTATGTCAAATCCATCTTAAGTCTGCTAGAAAAAGTACAGATTAAAGGCATGGCACATATCACTGGCGGTGGCATCAGCGAGAATATTCCGCGCGTGTTACCCGCCGGTGTATGCGCCAGAGTAAAAGCCAGTAGCTGGCCTATGCCGCCGTTATTCCAATGGTTGCAGCAAACCGGCAATATCCAGCCGCAAGAAATGTATCGCACTTTTAATTGCGGCATAGGCATGGTCATCATCGTCTCCGCTCAACAGGCTGAACAAGCCAGCGCAATCTTGCGTGAGTTGGGTGAAACCGTTTGGCAGATAGGTCATATCACCGCACGTGGTGAGGCCGAGCCTGCCACTGTCGTGGAATAATCATGCAGCGTAGCTTGCTATTCGCAGTTTTTCTGTTGAGTTGCATGCTGGCGCAAGCGGCGCCTAAATCGGTCAGTATTAGCTATCAGATATTCCGTGAGCAAAAACTGATAGGCACCATCAATGAGACCTATCAACAACAAGGCAATCAATACAAAATTACCAGTGTTACCGAAGGTGTTGGCCTGATGGCTTTAGCCGGTAAGCGAGTACTGACCAGCGAGGGCACAGTAAGCGCCGAGGGCTTGCAGCCTCTGCGCTTTGAAAGCCGACAAGGGGACAATGATCGCAAGACTGTGCTGGTTGAATTTGATTGGAATAAATCGGAAATGACGCTACGTGCCAAAGGCAATGTGACTGTGCAAAGCATTAATAAGGGCACCTTAGATTTAGCTAGTTATCCCTATCAATGGATGTTTACGCCGCCGGTCGATGAGGAAATTTCAGTTTGGTTAACCACAGGCAAAAAGGCGCGCGAGTATCGCTATCAAATGATAGAGCAAGATGTGATTTTGATGTTGGGCAACCAGTCCTACCAAGCCCTTACTTTGAGTAACGCCGCCTATCGCGATAATAAAGAAGAAAAGCTAATTAGCTTGTCTCGCCAACATGCGCATTTGCCAGTAAGAATTTTGCTCAAAGACGATAGCGGCATGGTCACAGAGCAAGTGGTGAATCAGATTCGCATTGAATATTAGGCCAGACACTTCTCCATGAAAGATTTGTTTAAGCGTCTATATCGATTCCGTTGGGCAATCGCTTTTTTGCTCTCCTTATTGATTCATGTGCTATTGCTAGGCGGGCTAGAAATTGATATTCCCGATTTGACTAGTGATAGCCCAGTGATAGAGGCGCAGTTAAGCCCATTGCCACCGCCTGTGCCGCCTCCCGCCAAGCCCCCCAGCAAGCCGCGCAGTAAAAGCAAGCCACGCCAAATCGCTGGTGCTAGCACAGCAGCCATCCCAGCGCCGCCTAGCAACGAGGCAACTGTCGGGCAGGGCAATGGTACAGCTGCGCCAGCTCCATTACCATTTGAGTCTGGAGTGGATTTAGATAGCAGCTATCAGTTTGAGGAAAGCGTCAGTTTGCCGCCACCCAAATGGGTAGAAACTGAATATGAAGTAAAACGCACTACTTTCGGCAGCGGGCGTGCCAAATTTCGTTATCAGACTAACCAACAGCACTATCAAATTCGTAGCGAAATTGAAGCTACCGGAATTGCCACATTAGCTTTTTCTGGCAAACGCATTGAAAGTAGCGAAGGCATCGTGACTGCCTATGGACTTAAACCTAGCCAATATCGCTATGAGATTAGCAATAAACTAGATCGCCAAGTGCAGGCTGACTTTGATTGGAATAACGCTAATCTGACCTTGAAAAACAGCAAAGAAACGCGCAGCTATCCGCTAGAAGAAGGCGCGATAGATGTGCTGAGTTTTTTATATCAGTTTATGTTTGTTGGGCCTTTAGATGTGATGCGCTACACCATTACCAATGGCAGAACAGTGCGTAAGTATGAATATCTGTTTGTAGGTGAAGAAACACTACAAACCCAGTTAGGGCAGTTAAACACCTTGCATGTTGCCAAAAGCTCAGGCGACCCCGATGAAAAAACAGAAGTGTGGTTAGCTAGCGACTACCGTTATATTCCAGTAAAGATTATTAAACTTGCCAAGGACGGCACCGGCTACGAGTTTTTAGTAACGCGTATTCGGGCTGATTTTAAAGATGAGCGTTGATGCTAATTTATTTCGTCTAGCCACAGTTGCATTGGCTGATGTGCTGCAAAATGCGGGGCCGGCTGACGCCAAGCTGAGTGCTTTTTTTCGCCAACATCGCGAGCTAGGCAATAAGCAGCGTGGCTTTGTCGCAGAGGCGGTGTATGGCGTGATTCGACGCTTGTCTTTGTTGTCCTATCTGGCCGATGGGCAAGACGCGAGAAAGCTGGTCATCGCATGGTTGTTGCGTGTGCAAGGCTATAGTGTGCGGGATTTGGCGGATAGCCTGAATAAGCAACAATATACTTGGGCGGAAGAAATCAAAGCCAAAGATACCCAGCAGTTGAGCCTAGAAATACATGCCGATATGCCACAGTGGTTGTGGCAAACCATGTTGCAGCAATATTCTAGTGAACAAGCGCTGACTATCGCCAGAAGTATGCACCAGCCTGCGCCTTTAGATTTGCGTGTGAACACAATCAAAAGCAGCCGCGAACAAGTCTTGGCTACTTTTGCGCAACAAGGTATTAGCGCGCAAGCCACGCCTTACTCGCCGTTTGGCATACGCTTGCAACAACGTCTATCTATACAGAAAAACCCGCTGTTTTTGCGCGGCGATATCGAAGTGCAAGATGAGGGTAGTCAATTACTTAGTCTGTTATTAGCCCCCAAGCGTGGCGAAATGGTGGCGGATTTTTGTGCGGGTGCGGGCGGCAAAAGTTTGGCGATAGGCGCCATCATGAAAAACAGCGGCAGAATTTATGCGTTTGATATCGCGGAAAAACGCCTACAAAATTTAGCTGCCAGACTTAAGCGTTCCGGTTTATCTAATCTGCACAGCCAGTTGCTGAGCAGCGAACAAGACAGCAAGTTAAAACGCTTGCACGGTAAATTCGATAAAGTATTAGTGGACGCGCCCTGTAGTGGTTTAGGCACGCTGCGCCGCAATCCGGATTTGAAATGGCGGCAACAGCCTAGCGATATTACGGAGCTAAATGAAAAGCAAAAGGCGATCTTAAATAGCGCTGCCAAACTGGTAAAAAACGGCGGCTATTTGCTATACGCCACTTGCAGCATACTGCAACAAGAGAACCAACAAATCGTGGCGGAGTTCTTGGCGCAACATAGCGAATTTACTTTAGTGCCTATCAGCAGCGTGCTGCATCAGCAACAGATTGCTTTGCAGCAAGACGACTATCTGCAATTATTGCCGCACTTGCATCAAACCGACGGCTTCTTTGCCGCTTTGCTGCATAAGCAAGCACAAGCCGGCTAAGCCAGCATTCATCAATCCATGCACAGATGTGTTAGCACCTATATTGAATAAGCAATGTGTTTAGCAAGCCATTGAGAGGGATAACAATATGAAAAAGATCAGCACCAACCAGCAAATATTCGTCGCCGCGCTGCTGGCCATATTGGCTGGCTTATACGCCCATAGACTAGGCCAACAACATAGCGTGGTACAACAAAGCCTCTATGTGGCTGGCTTGTTGGGCGGGGTATTTATTGATTTGCTAAAAATGCTATTGGTGCCGCTGGTATTCTGTTCGATTAGCGCGGGCATCGCTAACCTCAGTCAGCATCATCAAGCCAGCCGCGTGTGGCAAAGCACCTTGCTGTTCTTTGTCTTGACCATGGCCTTGGCGATTATCTTGGGCATGGCCGGCATGCATCTGTTTAAACCCGGCAGCGGTTTAAGTAGCGCCATGTTTAGCGACGCCATGCAGCAATTTGACGCGCAGCAAATGAGCTTAAGCAGCTTCTTAAGCCAGTTTCTGCATCAACTGTTTATCAATCCTTTTGCCGCCTTGGCTCAAGCCAATGTATTAGCCATCGTGGTATTTGCCTTAATGTTCGGCATCGCGCTGGTGCTAGGCGGAGAGCGCTATCAAGCGCTGGGCAAGCTGATGCACGAGGGCTTGGATTTGATTATGCGTATGGTGGCTTGGGTGATGAAATTGGCGCCCATAGGTATCGCCGCTTTGTTATTTAAATTGACCGCGCAGCAAGATGTGGCAGTGTTATTGGTATTAAAAGATTTTGTCTTACTGGTGATGGCCATGACTTTGCTGCACGGCTTGCTGATATTACCGACAGTATTGTATTTATTCACCGGCAAATCGCCGTTATGGTTTTGGCGCGGCGCACGCGAAGCCCTAGTGACCGCTTTTGCCACCAGTTCCAGCGCTGCCACTTTGCCTGTGACCTTGCGCTGCACTACCCAACATTTGCACGTGCGTTCTGAAATCGCTGGCTTTGTCCTGCCCTTGGGCGCCACTATGAATATGGATGGCACAGCATTGTATGAGGCGGCCGCCGCTTTGTTTATCGCCAATCTGATGGGCTTAGAGCTGTCTTTTACTCAGCAATTGATCGTCTTTATCGTTTCTATGATCGCCGCCATGGGCGCCCCCGGACTGCCTAGTGCCGGCATGGTGACCATGGTCATGGTGTTGCAATCGGTGGGCTTGCCAGCAGAAGCGATTGCCATTTTATTGCCAGTCGATCGCTTGTTGGATACCTTGCGCACTAGCGTGAATGTGCAAGGCGATATGATAGGCAGTGTAGTGGTGCAGAAGTTAACTGATAGGGCGCCAGTCCATTAGGTCGCCAGTCAGTTAGGTCGCTCAATATTGGGCGCCTACTTAGTGCGCGCCAGTTTGGTTTTTAACCACGCTATACGGCTAGTCCAGTTGCCTTGTTGCCAGCGTAATTGCGCATTGATGGCTAAAGAATAAGCGGCCGGTACGACCACTAAGGTTAATAAAGTAGAAGAAATCATGCCGCCAATAATCGCTACGGAAAGCGGTTTGTTAGATTCGCTGCCGGCGCCAAAGCCTAGCGCAGCAGGCAGCAAGGCCAAAATAATAGTCAGCGATGTCATCACTACTGGGCGCATACGAATTGGACAAGCTTGCATCAGCGCATCATTCACAGTATGGCCTTGCAGACGTAACTGATTAGTCAGATCGACCAATAAAATCGAATTTTTTGCCACTAGGCCTATCAACAGCACCAAACCTATCATCGAGTAGATATTCAGCGTATCGCCAAACAAGGGCAAGGCCAGTAAGCCGCCGATAATGGCCAGCGGTTGCGCCAGCATAATAATCCAAGGTTGCAAGAATGAATTGAACTGGCTAGCTAGCACCATAAATAACAAAATCATCGCCAGCATAAATACGAACTTGATGTTTTTAAATGTTTTACCAAACTCTTCGGCCTGACCCGAAAACTTGAGTTTAAATTCAGCTGGCATACGTTTAGTGGCGGTTGCTTTCACCGCATCGACGGCTTCTCCTAGCGGCATACCGGGGTTGATAAAGAAGTTAGCGGCATATTGCAAATCTAGTCGGCTAATCACCGCAGGGCCTAAGCTAGTTTTACTTTGTAACAAGCTATCCAATCTGACCAAGCTTGCATTGTTGCCGCGCAAATAAATCTTACTAAAATCATTGGGCTGTTTTAATTCAGACTCTTCCGCTTTTAAGCGAATTTTATAGCGTTGCCCATCGCCTGGAATATCGTTATAGCTAGCCACATCAAGCCCACCGGCATAGACGCTAATCGCGCTGGCGATATCACGCGCATTGATGCCCAAAGCGCTGGCCTTGTCGCGGTCTAGCAACATTTCAATTTGTGGCAAATCGAGTTGCAAATCTAAATCCACTTTGCCCATATTCGGCACAGCAGCTAAATCATCTTGTATGGTTTTAGCCACTTGCGCCAACTCTTCAAGGTTGAGGCTGGTGATATTAAATTGTAGTTTTTCTGAGCGTTGCCCTTTGGCAATCGAGGCGGGGGCAGGAATCGCTTTCACCCCAGGTACTTTATCGAATTCTTGCTTAAGTTTCTGAATCAGCACTTGTTGGCTAATCGCCCGCTCTGTTTTCGGCACTAGTCGCACATTGATATTGCCCTGATTCACTTGGCCACGCGAACCGGCGCCTATGGTGGCAAAGTAGCTGGCCACTTGCGGGCGGTGGCTATCGATAATTTTTTCAATTTCCAGCATGCGCTGATTGGTATATTCCAAATTAGAGCCCAATGGGGTTTTCACTGTCACGCTAAAACTGGCTTCGTCCGTTTCTGGAACAAAATCCTTATTCACAATATAAAGCGAAAAGCCACCACCAAATACCACCACCGCAAAGGTGAGCAAGATGACTTTCCAACGATGGGCCATGGCATAGCGCAACATACGCAGATACAAGCTATCCAAACGCTCTAGCCAAGCAGAAATGCGGTAATAAATCGATTGATGTTGCTGGCTGACGTCTAAATAGCGCGAGCACAGCATAGGGGTGAGGGTGAGCGAAACAAATAAAGAAGTTAGCACACCAAAAGTCACCACCACACCAAACGATTTAAAGAACATCCCCAAAATGCCGTCCATAAAAATCACTGGCGCAAAGATACACACCAAAGACAGCGAAGCGGCAATCACCGCAAAGGTCACTTCTTTAGAGCCATTGATAGCCGCTGAAATTGGGTTTTTATCAATATGCTCGCGGTGTCTATAGATATTCTCTAACACCACAATGGCGTCATCGACCACCACGCCGATCAGCAATAGCAAGGCCAGCAGCGTCATCGAGTTAAAGGTATAACCGGCAAAATACATCACCGCAATGGCGCCCAATAGCGAGACCGGAATGGCGGTGGCGATAATCAACGTAGAGCGTATTGAACGTAAAAAGATAAATACCACTAGCGCGGCTAATAAGGTGCCGGTGAGCAAGTGCTCTTTGAGCGATTCGACCAGTTGATTAATAAAAATCGAATCGTTGGTCGAGATATCCAGCGACATGCCGGGCGGTAAACTAGGGCGCAATTCGCTATCTAGCTTTTGTTCTACTTGGCGTATGATTTCTACCGTGTTGGCATTGGCGATTTTAATCAGCCCCAAACCCACTGTGGGCTTGCCGTTGTAGCGCGCCACTTGGCGGTTGTCGGTAATGCCATCTTCGATATTGGCGACATCTTTTAAATAAATCGGCACGCCGTTTTTGTTATGGATAATCAGGCGCTCTAAATCGCGCACATTGTGGAACTCCAAATCCATTTTGACTAATTTTTCCGACGTATCGCTAACCAAAAAGCCGCCCGGCATCTGTAAATGCTGGTTAGCAAATGCGTTGATTAAATCGGTGCTGGTGATATTCAAAGCCGCCATGCGTTGCGGTGATAAATGGACTCGTATGACGCGGTCTCTGCGTCCGCCCAGCGTCACTTCGCCTACCCCATCTATGGTTTCTAATTTTTTCTTGAGGATATTATTGGCGTATAAATTCAGTTGCTGTATGGTGCGGTCGCCTGTCAGCGCCAGCCAAATAATTGCACCAGAGTTGCTATCAACTTTTTGAATAATGGGCGGGTCGGTTTCTAGTGGCAGTTTCTTTAAAATCTGCGAGACCTTGGATTGCACCTCGTTATAAGCCACATTGATATCTTTGCCTAGCGCAAAGGTGATGGTGACATTGGATACGCCGGGCGAGGAGCTAGATTGAATATGCTCAATACCGGGCGTGGTATTCACCGCAGATTCGATAATGCTGGTAATGCTGTTATCGACCACATCAGGATTGGCGCCCCTGAGCGTGGTATTCACCATAATGATAGGGAAGTCGATAGAGGGAATGCGGTCTATACCTATGCGTTGATAGGCAATCAAGCCAAACAGCACTACCACGGCAGATAGCATCCATGCTAGCACATGACGCTTAATGGATAATTCAGGTAAGTTCGTCATGATTTAGGAGTGCTTAGCGTCGCTTTTAATATTCACTTTGGCTTGATCGGTCAGCATGGCTGCGCCATCGACCGCTACTGTCTCGCCACCCTTGAGACCTTCTCGAATCTCAATTTTGCCGTCTTGTAACAGGCCGGTTTTGACCAAGCGTTGTTGCGCTTTCTGCTGTTCGATGACATACACCACCTCACCCGCTGGGCGCAATACCACGCTTTGCTCAGGCACTAAAATAGCGTCTTGGCGCTGACCTAAGATGATGCTCCCGGTGACGCTGGCGCCGGGATTCCAGCCCGCTTGGCTAGGAATATCAACCACCGCATACAGTGCGCGGCTATCGCTATTAATCAATGGTTTTAATTCGCTAATTTGCACTATTAACGGTTCATTCACGGCAGGGGTGGTGATACGCACGGGCATACCGATTTTGACTAGTGGGGCAATACGCTCAGGCAGCGGTAAATTGGCACGTAATTTTTGTCGGCTAACAATTTGCATCAATGGGTCGCCTACTTTGACGTATTCACCCACCGCCACAATTAACTTTTCCACAGTGCCATCGACTGGGGAATACAACAGGGTTTTATTGCGGTTATGCTCGATGATGGCAATCTTTGCCTGCGCTGCTTCTAGCTGACGCTGTAGCGCATTGAGTTGGGTGCTGACATCATCAAGGGCATTTTGCGAAATAAAATGTTTGCTGAGTAACACCTGATTTCTTTCAACCATTTTCTCTTGGTTGCTAATCAACGCTTGTACCCGCGCCACTTCAGCTTGGGCTTCCACGCGTTGTAAATTTAAATCGGTCGGGTCTATCGCCAACAAGGCTTGCCCTTTACGCACTGGCTCACCCACGCGCGTCATCAGCTTGATAATGCGACCGTTCACCTCAGCGCCGATATTCGGGTCTATCAGTCCCTCGACAGTGCCTATGCTTTCCTCGCGTATTTCAAGATTTTGCGCATCAGCTTGAGTCACTGTAATCAAAGGCAGGCTGACCGTTTTTTTGGCGGCATCGTCGGCTTGTTTGCTACAAGCCAGCAAGCAAGCAAAAGCAAGCGCCAACACAAGATGAGAAATTTTTTGCATGAAATCGAGACTTTCTTATTGGGGGTGAGTGTTATCTGCAATCATTGAATTTGTTGCCAATCAAAAAATGGCCCTGGATCAGTTTTTCTCCCTGGCGCGATATCTGAATGTCCTGCGATATCCACGATGGGATAGCGCGCCCGCAACGCCACAAGCAAGTTTTGGAGTATTTTATACTGGATTGGTTCAAACCCTTGCTGGTCGCTACCTTCTAATTCAATGCCGATAGAAAAGTCATTGCAAGCACTGCGCTGACGCCATTGTGATACGCCAGCATGCCAAGCGCGCTCTAGGCATGAAACAAACTGCCATAACTGGCCATCGCGGCGGATAAAGAAATGTGCCGACACCTTGAGCTGATGTATCTCGGCGTAGTAGGGGTGGGCATTGGCATCTAGTTGATTGGTAAACAGTTGCAATACGCCATCACCGCCAAACTGATTGGGCGGCAGGCTGATATTGTGGATGACCACTAGCTCAATCGGCATATCGGCTGGCCGCGCGTCGCGGTTGGGCGATAACATTAAGTTGGCTTGTGGGCAAAAGCCATCTGCATCAATAGTAAAGTTTTTCATGCGTGAATAAGGGCTATCCTTTAAAATGCTGGCTGCTGTGCGCAATGATGCACGATGTATCACGGTCTCAGCGCCTAGTTAGCGCCGCAGCAAGGCCTAAGCAAATTTATATTTTCCAGATGGGACGCTTGCATGTTACTCGCCGAATTAATCATTCCGCTAATCATTATTTTAATTGCTGCCGAGGTGTTCACCAACGCTTTAGAGCATTTAGGTGAACGCATAGGCATTTCTGAAGGGGTCACCGGCTCATTATTCGCTGCCGTAGGCACTGCCTTGCCAGAGACCATGGTGCCGCTGTTGGCGCTACTGGCAGGCACTTCCAGCCACACCACCAATGAGGAAATCGGCGTTGGGGCTATTTTGGGCGCGCCATTGATGCTGTCCACGCTGACTTTCTTTCTAATGGCCTTGGCGATGCTAAGCAAGCGGCAACTCAGTGGGCATTTCCGCCCCGAGCGTAGCGGCCTGATACGCGATCTAAATTTCTTTATTCTGGCCTTTGCCTTTGCCACGCTGGCGCTATTTGTGCCGCACGATATCAAGCTGGTGCGCTACAGCATAGGCTTGGTGATGGTGTTGATTTACTTTATTTACATCATGCTCACCTTGCGCGCATCTAAAGACTTGGTGGCGGAGGGGCATGGCACTGAGGCAGAGAGCGCTATGTTTTTAAATCGCTTAGGTTTGCCAGAAAAAATGTGGGTGATTTTATTGCAATTAGCGCTAGGCTTAATCGCCTTAGTGGCCGGGGCTAAGGGCTTTATCAGTGGAGTAGAGCACGCTGCGGGTGCGCTAGGCATCTCCACTTTGCTGTTATCTTTGCTGATTATCCCTATCGCCACAGAGCTGCCAGAAAAGGTCAATAGCATTTTATGGATACGCCGTGGTAAAGATACCTTGGCATTTGGCAATATCACTGGCGCATTGGTGTTTCAAGGCACTTTATTGCCTGCTTTAGGGATTATGCTGACCCCGTGGGAGCCAAGAATAGAGGTTTTAGCTGGCGTGCTGATCACCTTGCTAGCCACCTTATGGTTGCGCCTGATGATTTCTCAAGGCCAGTTACGTATCTGGCATCTGGCAGTCAACGGCTTGTTATATGTGATTTATTTAAGCTTGGCATTAAGCTAATGCAATATCTGCCGCAACAAACAAGCTCGCTTAAATCCGCTTGTTTTGACAGCTTAGTTTGATAGCTTAGTTTGACAGCTTAATTTGGCATTTTGGTTTGATAAGTAGGGAAACAGCTATGTTGCAGAAAGTTGGTTTTTTTAGACATCTGGCGATATTTTTTTATGACAGTTTGTTAATCATCGCCTTATTAGCTTGCGCGACATTCCCGTTTATTTGGCTATTTGGCGATGCTACTAGCGGTTTGCGCCATTATGCTTTGCAAATTTATTTGTGGCTGATTGCAGGGATCTATTTTGTTGCCAGTTGGTATCGCACCGGTCAGACGCTGGCCATGAAAACTTGGCGTGTGCAATTGCGTCGCTTCGATGGTCAAGCTATGCAGCTTAAGCCTTTGCTATTGCGCTATATCGCGGCCAGTTTTAGCTTGTTATTTTTTGCTGCGGGGTTTTTTTGGGCGTGGTTAGACAGAGAACATTGTGCTTTGCATGACCGATTATTAGGCTATCGCCTGTACCGACTAATGCCGCAGCAAACGCCAGCCTCAGCGCTGACTCACCCAGCGCATCATCAACAGACCAGTCAGCAGAAAAAGCAAAGTCGGCAGCGTAGTACTAAACAAGGGTGACCAGTCATTTAGCAAACCTAAATGCACAAATACCCGATTGAGCACCTGAAACACGATACCCAGCGCAATCCCTGTAAAGATTTTGCCGCCTATGCCGCCCATGCGTTGTTGCAGAAAGCCAAATGGTAAGGCGAGAAATATCATCACGGCCGAGGCAATCGGATAAATCATCTTGGACCATAAAGCGATTTCGTAGCGGGTGGTTTTTTGTTTGTTTTCCGATAAATGCAAAATATAAGAATACAAACTGCTGGCTGACATTTTTTCCGGCACGATCAATAACACATTTAACAGTTCAGGCTTAATCAAGGATTCCCAGCGTATGCTAGGGTAGCTTTTCATGACTATCTTATCTTTGCGCATAATGGTGTGATTAACATCTTTCATCAACCAATGCTGACCGTTGTAGCGCGCACTCTTGGCATGCTTGATACTGACCAATTCAAATTGATCATTAAAGCCGTAAATATTGATATTCACCAATTCAGCGTCTGGCTTTACTTGACGCACATTGACAAAGTCTTTGCCATCTTTTACCCAAAAGCCAGAGCGAAATTCTTGTGCCACAATCGAATGGGTTGCCTTGATGCGCAAGCGCTGGGCGCTTTTTTCTGAGAGCGGTGTGATTAATTCGCCCACCACAAAAGTGAGCAAACCAAACAAAATGCCCACCCAAAGTAATGGCAAGCCTATGCGCATAATCGACATGCCACTGGCCTGCAACACCACTAGCTCAGAGTTTCTAGCCAGTTGCGCCAGCGTATAGAGCGAGCCTATCAATACCGCTACCGGTACCACTTCATAAACATGACCAGGCGCACTCAATAGCACAAAGGCAAAAATTCTTGGCAACGTGTAATTGCCTTTGCCCAAGCTTTCTAGTTCTTGAATCATGTCGAAAAAGGAAAATACCACCAGCAAAGCCAGCATAATCAGCAATACTGAAAAAAGTGTTTCGCGGAATAGATAGCGCCGGATTAAGCCCATTTAAGCCCCCATGCCAGGAATAAACGGACGTTGATTAACGCGTCGATAAAATAGATAAGCGACCAGCGCGATAAAAATAAGATGAATCGGCCACAAGCCTAAAATCAGGCTGATTTTTTTCTGAATCAGCCAAGCGTTCATAATGCTTAGCATATTGTTATAAATCACGAATATCAAAATCGCCATCATAAAATTGGTTGAGCGACCGCTGCGTTGATCGACGTAACTCAAAGGGATAGCGAGTAAAGATAGAATCAAGGCAGATAGCGGTAAGGCAATGCGGTTGTGCAGTTCAGCGATATTGGCATGTGAGCGTTTGCTAATCAAATCAGTATTGCTTAAGGCCTGAATTGACAGTGGTTCGGGTTCAACATGACGCTGTTGTATGCGCACGCCATAACGATCAAAAGAGGTAGAGTTAAACGCAGCACTTTTTTTGTCGCCTTCATAGCGCCGGCCTTTTTCCATTACCACAAAGTCATCTTGGTTGGCGGCAGTCTCGCGATAACCTCGTCCAGACACAATAATCGATAATTTGCCGTGGTCTTGCGTCTGCACAAAAACGTTTTTAACTACCTTGCCTAAATTATCGAAAGATTCAATAAAAAATACCCTATCCTCGTTACGCGACTCTTTAAACACGCCGGGGGTAATGCTGGCCAGCTCATCTTTGCTTTTGATTTGCGCTTTAAATTCATTGCCCTTGCCTATCACCCAAGGGGTGACCACAAAACTCAGAAAGGCAATCACCACGATTACCGGGATAGAAAATGTCAGAATAGGGGCTACCCAACGTGAAATGCTCATGCCGGAACTAAACCAAATAATCATTTCGTTGTCACGAGATTGGCGTGTCAAGGTAAACAAGATACTCAAAAACAAGCTCAGCGAAATAATCGTTGGTAGATAACGCAACAAACTAAAGCCTAACAAGGTGCCGATAGAGTCGCTAGGGAATGTGCCATTGGCCACCACGCCTATGTAATAGGTGATACGTTGGGCAAAGAAAATCCCTACGATGGCGGCAAAAACCAAAATAGAAGTTTGCAGTAGTTCTTTTTGTAATGTGGTTCTGAACAGCATATTCAGCGATTAGCCTGCGCCATCTTTCATAAAGTTAGCAGATTGATAGGGATTACACTTGGTAGGCATTTTAAATCGTAGGATAATTTAGGCAATGTAAAAAAAGGAAAAAGCTTATGAAATTTAGCATAAAAACAGGTCAACCGGAAAATCAAAGCACCGACTGCGTGATTGTTGGGGTATTTGAACAAGGCGTTTTAAGCCCTTCTGCGCAGCAACTTGACCAAGCTTCAGGCGGAAAAATCAAACAAGTCATCGAACATGGCGATATGAATGGCAAGCTTGCTTCAACTTTGCTGTTACATCATTTGACCGGCATGCAAGCCAAGCGTGTGCTATTAGTTGGCTTAGGCAGCCAAGACGGCCTCAGCGATTTGCATTGGCGCAAAGCCGTGGTTGCCAGTATCAAAGCGCTTTCCAGCACAGGCGTTAAACACGCCAGCATCTATCTTGCCGATGCGCCAGTACAAAACGCCCAGCAACAAGCGCAGTCATGGCAATGGAAAACTTCTATGCTGGCTGAGGCGGTCAGCGATGTCAGCTATCGTTACGATGTGACCCGTGGCAAGCAATACCACGAGAAAAAGCAACAAGACAAAACCGCCGCACAGCAATCCTTGCAACAAGTCGATATCCTGGTCCCCGCCGAGCAACAAGCTGCCGCTGAAGCTGGTTTAAAACGCGGCCAAGCGCTGGCATCAGGGGTGGCGTTCAGCAAAGATTTGGGCAATTTGCCACCCAATATTTGCACCCCTACTTATTTAGCCGAGCAAGCAGTGGCCTTGGCCAAACAATATGGCTTGCAAGCCGAGATTTTAGAAAAGGCCGATGTCGAGAAATTAGGCATGGGCTCATTCCTAGGTGTGGCACAAGGCAGCGTGCAGCCACCCAAATTTATTGTGCTGAAACATCTCAAAGGCGATGCCAAACGCAAACCTATCGTGTTGGTGGGCAAAGGCATCACCTTTGATACCGGTGGTATTTCATTGAAGCCAGGCGCTGATATGGATGAAATGAAATTTGATATGTGCGGCGCAGCCAGCGTATTAGGCACCATCAAAGCGGTAGCCGAGATGGGCTTGGCAGCCAATGTGATAGGCGTTATCCCGACTTGTGAAAATATGCCTGACGGCAATGCTATTCGTCCTGGCGATATCCTCACCAGCATGTCTGGACAAACCATAGAAGTGTTGAACACCGACGCCGAAGGCCGTTTGATTTTATGTGATGCCTTGACCTATGTAGAGCGCTTTGAACCAGAAGCGGTTGTAGATATTGCCACCTTAACCGGTGCATGCGTCATCGCCTTGGGCAGCCACGCATCAGGCTTATACAGCAACCGCGATTCATTAGCTGAAGAGTTAAAGTTGGCTGGTGAACGTGCGCTAGACCGCGCATGGCATATGCCATTATGGGAAGACTATCAAGCCCAGCTCGATAGCAATTTCGCCGATATGGCCAATATCGGCGGCCGCCCAGCCGGCAGTATCACCGCCGCCTGTTTCTTGGCACGTTACGCCAAGGCTTATGATTGGGCGCACTTAGACGTCGCCGGCACAGCCTCAAAATCGGGCAAAGAAAAAGGTTCTACTGGTCGCCCAGTGCCCTTATTAACCGAGTTCATCCTCAACCGATACGCGTAACAAATCCGCATGACCTTGATCGAGTTTCATTTCAATGTCGCGGACAAGTTCAGCAAAATAGCGCAACTGGCACAACAATTTTTGGACAGAGGAGCCAGCCTCACCATCCTCTGTCCAAATCAGCCAGCCAGCCTACAACTGCAACAATACCTGCAATCGCAAGCCAGCCTAATGCTCCCCGCCGATTGGCCAAGCAGCGGCCACGCCGCCATTCATGTCGCCAGCCAACTGCACAGCATCAGCCACGACGACGTGCTCATCAACCTACAACACCCCAGCCCCAAACAATTCAGCTGCTTCCTCACCACCATAGAAATCGTCAGCACCGACCCCCAAGACAAAGCCCAAGCCCGCGATCGCTACCGCTACTACCGCGAACGCGGCTACCAAATCAGCCATGTAGATGTGGGGTTGGAGAAGTAATAGTTAAGCTACAGATTGTTGATATTGATCAGCGCTCAGCAGAGCTGCGAATTGGTCTGAATGATTGCTAGTGAATTTAAAAATCCAAGATTGATAAGGATGATCGTTGATTTGCTCTGGCGCGTTCAATAATTCTTGATTCACTTCTGTCACCACGCCATCCATAGGCGCATGTAAATCCGAGCCGGTCTTCACCGATTCAATCACCCCACAACTGACCCCAGTGGACAACTGCGCGCCCACTTTCGGAAAATCGATAAACACAATATCGCCCAACAAATCCTGCGCATAGTCAGTCACCCCAGCGCAATATTCCGTATCAGATAATTTTTTCACCCACAAATGTTGGGCGCTATAAGAAAGAGAAGCATCAGTTTTCATAATCAGTCAGAGATTGAATTAAGACAAAATCGCCAAGCGGTTATTGTCGCATAAAAAAGCTGAAAGTCGGCGGAGAGATAAACCGGAAATACAGCGATACATCTAAACCTACAAATTGGTGATTAATCTGATAAACAATATTTAAAAAAATTGCATAGACATTTTTACTAGTAGCACAAAACTTAATTACTCAAGCAATTAAAAAATGAAGGATTCAAAGACAGTGAGAGATCAATTAAATAAGTTGGCATCTGTTGGGTAAATAGTTGCGATGATGAACAAACTCAGAGTCAATAATTAAAACTTCCATCAATGTAAAAAACCAATCTCATCACTACTTCATATTAGCCGTTAATATGATTTACCCCACATGTTGATGAAGTTTTCTCTGAGAATTTTGGCGTCTTTGCGGTTGTTGAAATTGGCGACAGCGGAGGCGCTTTCGGTGTCTGTGTCGAAGGTGAAGGCGCTGCCGGAAATGAAGAAGAAGGGGAAGTTGCCGACGAGTTTTGCGGGGAGTTTTCTGATTTGTAGGTTGCTGTTTTTTTTGAAGCTATCTGGGTTTATATCGCCTTGTTCAATTAATAGTTTTACTTTGCCTTTAGTTTTTTCTATTGCTTGAGCAAAAAAAATATGCGGAAAATGTTCAGTGAAGATATACACATCGGCTCTAGGTTTGGCATTGGCGATAATTAGGTCAGCCAATAGTTTGCTGTGTTGTTGGATATGAATCGGGATGTATTTATCCACGTTTTGATTTTTTAGTGCAATGATTTCATTGAGAAAATCTTGTGCTACGCCATATTCCTCAGGTTTGAATTGGCTGTGATCAATCATTGTGAGGCCTCCTTTTATTGGTATTTAACAAGTCAATATTATGATTATAGTCTATATTTTTTTGTCATAAATTATTTTTCTAAGCTTGCTGCAAATTATTTTTTGCTTTTGTTAAATCCCTTCAATAACTGCTACCGATGCTCAATTAGCTAGCTCAAGATTTTCTAAATATTTGGCTTATCAAGGTGTTTATATAGATATCACTTGGATATTAATGACAAAGGCAGATTAATTGATTAACATAAGCGCCGTTGTAGTTGATTGACTGGGGTTGTGCATGAAATCTTTTATACAGAAATCATGGTTAAGAAAGACTAGTATTAAAGTGTTATTGGTGATGTCTGCGATGGCACTGACCTTGGTTCAACATCCCTGTTATGCAGCCGGCAAGAAGCATCATGTGATTTCATCACGTAAAAAGCAGCGTATTGCCAGTCTGGATAGTCCTAGAAACGCCTTCCGTGAAATTTATCAAGTGAATGGCGAACCTGTATTAGCCTCATCTAAAGCTATTGTTTTAGATCAGGAAACCGGCGAAATTATCTACGCCAAAAATCAAGATGCTCAGACGCCTATCGCTTCAGTGACTAAACTAATGACGGCCATGGTGGTGTTGGATTCGCAATTGCCATTAGAAGAAATCCTGACTGTCAGTGATGATGATGTCGATCGCATTAAAGGCTCTAGTTCTAAATTGCCAGTCGGCACTGAATTGACCCGTGCAGAGATGATACATTTGGCACTGATGTCGTCAGAAAACCGCGCGGCACATGCCTTGGGAAGAAGTTACCCAGGCGGTCTGAATGCGTTTGTCGCCGCCATGAATGCAAAGGCGCGTCAGCTGGGCATGTTGAATAGTCAGTTTGTTGACCCCACAGGCTTAAGCAGTGGCAACCTCAGCACCGCTAGTGATTTAGCAAAGATGGTCAATGCAGCTTATCAATACAACCATATCCGCCAAGTCAGCACTACGCCATCACAAGAATTTAATGTCTCGCGCTTTAATCACCCAGTGAATTTTGCCAATACCAATTTGTTGGTGCGCAATAGTAGCGAGCGTTGGGATATAGGCTTATCCAAAACCGGTTATATCAGTGAGGCTGGGCGTTGTTTGGTGATGCAGGCGAAAATCTCAGGCAAAGATGTGGTGTTGGTGTTTCTCAATTCTGTCGGCAAGCTTTCCCGTATAGGCGATGCGGAACGCATACGTAAATGGCTGGAGAAAGAGCAACCACGCGGTTAGACTGCAGCAATAAAAAAGCGGCCAGTGGCCGCTTTTTTTGGCAATTTAAAAATTAGCTGGCCGTTTTGCTGCTGGTTTTTTTCGCGGTGGGTTTTTTGGGACTGGTCTTTTTTGCCGTGCTTGCGCTGCTTTTATTTGCAACAGTATTCTTGGCAACTGTCTTCTTAGCGAAAGCTTTTTTCCCAGCGAATTTTTTAGCTGGACCTTTGGCCGCTTTATTAGCAATCAATTCCAGCGCTTCTTCTAGCGTGATTTCCTCAACCCCTTGGCTCTTAGGCAAAGTGGCGCGAATTTCGCCATGTTGTACATAAGGCCCAAAACGCCCGGAATACACCGCAATCGGCGCGTTATCGCTAGGATGGTTGCCCAACTCTCTTAATGGCGCAGGGCCGCTATTGGCTTGATCCAGCAATTCCACCGCACGTGCTGGGCTAATATCAAACACGCTATCGGTTTTGGGAATGGATTTAAATTTTCCATCGTGATTGACATACGGGCCAAAACGACCAATATTGGCGACTATCTTCTTGCCGGTCACTGGATGCGCACCTAGGTCGCGTGGCAATGCCAAAAGCTGTTGGGCAATTTGCATATCCACACTAGATGGATTGATTTCTTTAGGAATACTGACGCGTTTGGGTTTCTTTTTGCTATCCGCTTGCGCTTGACCCAGTTGCAGATACGGACCATACGGACCATTCATCAGTAAAATCGGCAATTGGCTTTGCGGCTCTGTGCCAATCACAGTCGGTTCGCTAGCGCTATTTTCGTCCCCATTTAAGCTGCGTTTATAGTCGCATTTGGGCGTGGCATTGTAGCCAGTACAGCCAATAAAACTGCCGTAGCGACTAAGCTGTTTGGACAGTGGTTTGCCACATTTAGGACATTTTTCTTCCAGCACCTCGGTACCGGGGCGATCCACATCTTGTTTGCTTTCAATATTTTTATGCAAATCATCCCAGAAGTGCTGTAGTACCGGTACCCATTCTTGCTCGCCCTCGGCAATATCATCTAATTGGTTTTCTAAATTGGCGGTGAAGTCGTAGTCCACATAGCGATTAAAGTGGTCAGTCAGAAAACGATTCACCACTCTGCCCACGTCGGTAGGAATAAAGCGTTTTTTGTCTATCGAGACATACTCTCTATCTTGCAAGGTAGAGATAATGCTGGCGTAGGTCGAGGGGCGTCCTATGCCATATTCTTCTAACGCTTTTACCAAACTGGCTTCACTATAGCGGGGGGGTGGCTCGGTAAAATGTTGTTCACCAAAAATCTTTTCCACGTCCAACACTTCAGCGGTATGCAGGATAGGGAGCTTTTTGTCTTCTTCCTCTTCGCTATCATCTACTCCCTCGCTATACACAGCGATAAAGCCGGGGAATATCATGGTCTGGCCAGTGGCACGGAATAGATTGGCTTCGTCTTTGCCCACGCTGAGGTCAACCGTCACTGCATCAAATTTGGCTGGGGTCATCTGACAGGCCAGCGCGCGTTTCCAAATCATTTCATACAGCTTGTACTGCTCGTCGCTTAAGTACTGACGTATGCTGGCAGGGCTGACATTGATATCAGTAGGGCGTATCGCCTCGTGCGCTTCTTGTGCGCTTTTGGCTTTGGTTTTGTAGAAAATTGGGCTGCTAGGCAAATAGTCAGCGTCATAATTTTTCTTGATGTAATCACGAATTTGCGCCACTGCTTCATTGGCCATACTAAAAGAGTCAGTACGCATATAGGTAATCAAGCCCACTGCGCCAGAGCCAATATTAATGCCCTCATACAACTGCTGCGCGATACGCATGGTGCGGCTGGTAGTAA
Source organism: uncultured Methylophilaceae bacterium (assembly GCA_964398195.1). Taxonomy (GTDB): domain Bacteria; phylum Pseudomonadota; class Gammaproteobacteria; order Burkholderiales; family Methylophilaceae; genus RFPI01. Next base: position 25,761 of record CAYNLW010000005.1, read on the forward strand.
AGCCTAACTTACGCACGGCTTCTTGTTGCAGGGTTGAGGTAGTAAAAGGCGGTGCAGGATTGCGGTTGCGCTGTTTCTTTTCCACCCGTTGCACAGTGGTCTTGCCTGCGCTTTGCAAAATTAACTTGCCCACCACCTCTTGCTCTTGCGCTTGGCTGGTGACGCTAAATTGCTCTACTTTTTTGCCATCTAACTGAATCAGCTTGGCGGCGAAGCTATGCTGATGCTTGTGGCTATGTAGGTGGATAGTCCAATATTCTTGGCTGTTAAAAGCCTCAATTTCCAATTCGCGCTCTACGATCAGTCTTAACGCTGGGCTTTGTACTCGACCGGCAGATAAGCCACGACGAATTTTTTTCCATAACAGCGGCGATAAATTAAAGCCCACCAAATAATCTAGCGCACGTCTAGCTTGTTGCGCATTCACCAAAGACATCGAGATATCACGTGGTTGCTGAATCGCTTGTTGCACCGCACTCTTGGTGATTTCATTAAACACCACGCGCTTAATCAGCTTGTCACTAGTCAGATGTTTGCTTTTAAGAATCTCTAAAATATGCCATGAAATCGCCTCACCCTCGCGGTCCGGGTCGGTCGCCAGATACACCGCATCCGCTACTTTGACTGCCTTGGTGATATTGTCCACATGCTTGGCATTGCGATCGATAATTTCATATTTCATGGCGAATTGATGATCGACATCGACTGCGCCGGTTTTGGGAATGAGGTCGCGAATATGGCCATACGAAGCAAGAACTTTGAAATCTTTACCTAGATATTTTTCTAGTGTTTTAGCTTTGGAGGGGGATTCAACAATCAATAATTTTGTCATTGGTTTTGGCTTGGGCTACTTTAAATGTCGCTGATAATAAAAGTAATCTGTTCTAGTTACAAGGCAACCAGCGCCAGATTAAGGGGTTTTTTTGCAGTGCTTTTGGCTTATTTGCTGTTTCTGACAAATTCAATGCGACTGCCTTCCGATTTAATCAAATTCAGTACTGCATTGATTTGGTCGTTCTCTTCTGCACTATCAAACAAAGGGTCTTCATCATCGGCTTTAGCCTGCGTCAGATTCTTAAAGTCATATAAATTGGTATCGCCAAGTCGGGCTAAATCGACATTACAAATCGAGCGGAAAATATTATTGATTCTGCCGGGTTGTTCAATTTCCCAATCGCGCAACATCTGTTTCACTTTTTGTCTTTGCAAATTGGGTTGTGAGCCGCATAAGTCACAAGGAATAATCGGGAACTGCATTTGTCTGGCATAAGCGGCGATATCTTTTTCACTACAATAAGCCAATGGGCGTATCACGATATGTTGTTTGTTATTGGTGGCCAGTTTGGGCGGCATAGATTTCATGCTGGCGCTAAAGAATAAATTCAAAAATAGCGTTTCAACAATATCATCTCTATGGTGGCCAAGGGCAATCTTGTTAGCGCCCACTTCGCTGGCCACACGATAAATCACGCCACGTCTTAAACGCGAACAAAGCGCGCAAGTGGTTTTTCCTTCGGGCACTTTTTCTTTGACGATGGAATAGGTATCGGCTTCAACGATGCGATGTTCTATACCTAATTTAGCAAAATACTCAGGCAAGATATGGGCAGGAAAGCCAGGCTGTTTTTGGTCTAAGTTCATGGCGATCAAACGGAAATTGACCGGCGCACGCTGTTGCAAGGCGAGCAGCATCATCAACAGCGTATGCGAGTCCTTGCCACCACTCATGCATACCAGCACAGTGTCGCCATCTTGAATCATATTGTAATCACCGATGGCCTTGCCTGTTGCGGTAATCAGGCTATTACGCAAGCGAATAAAATTGCTAGAAGGATTTTCGGGTAGGTGATTAATCATGATTAAGTTTCATTAAATATTCATAGAGCGACCGCCATCTACCGGAATCAGCTGGCCAGTAATAAACGGCGCGTCGCACAGCAAAAATTTGACTGCCTTGGCGATATCTTCTGGCTCGCCGATACGATGTAACAGGGTTTCTGCGATTACTTTTTGTTTATAGCTTTCGTTAAAGTCTGGGTTATTTTCTGGCCACATAATCGGCCCAGGTGCCACAGTATTGACCCTTACCTGTGGCGCCAGCTCTTTGGCTAATGATTTGGTCAGGGTTATCAAGCCAGCTTTGGCGAGACTATACACGATGTAATTTTTCTTGGGTTTTTCTACATGCATATCAGCGATATTGATAATGCAGCCTTGTTGCTGTTTCAGTTGCTCGGCCAGCGCTTGGGCAAGGAATAGCGGGGCTTTTAGATTAGAGCCCATCAGATCATCCCAATGTTCAGGCTGGATTTCACCCAATTTGGTGGCGTAATAAGTAGAGGCATTGTTAATCAAAACATCGACGCGGCCATAGTGTTGTTGGGTGGCTTGCGCCAAGGCTAATACTTGATCTAGTTGGTTTAAATCGGCTTGGAAAGTGGCTGCCGAGTTGGCGCGTATGGCGTTTAATTGCCCGGCTAGTTGTTCTGCTTCGGCTTGCGACTGTCGATAGTGAATCATCACATTGGCGCCATGGCTATGCAACAAGCGGCAAATGCAGGCCCCTACACGCTTGGCACCCCCTGTAATCAGCACTACTTTGTTATGTAGATCCACGTTCTATCCTTTTCATTAGCCGGCTATTATAAGTCCTGTTGGCAAAACTAAATGCTTTGCTTTTTTGCCTGAGCCTATCAGCATGCCTTTATAATGCCGCCTTATGCATGCACTCCCAACACCTTCAGAAGACGCTAACCAGCACAGTCAAGCGCTTATCCGTGAGATTCAACAAGCCATAGTGGCGGCTGGCGGATATTTGCCTTTTGACCAATATATGCGCATGGCTTTATATCAGCCGGGACTAGGTTATTACAGCGCGGGGTCAAAAAAGTTCGGTGCAGCCGGTGATTTTGTCACCGCTCCTGAGCTGTCCGATCACTTCGGTGCTTGTTGCGCACAGCCTATGCAACAGCTTTTTAGCCACCCTACATGGCAGCATGCGCCAGCCATTTTAGAGCTAGGGGCGGGACAAGCTAAGCTGGCCAAGCAAATTTTATTGAGCTTGCAACAGGCCAATGTGGCAGTGCATCAATATTGTATTTTGGAAGTCAGTGCGCAATTGCGGCAAGCGCAACAGCAATATTTAGCCAGTGAATTACCGGCAGATTTATTTGATTGTGTGCATTGGTTGGACACTTTGCCTAGCAATTGGCAAGGCGTCATTATCGCCAATGAAGTATTCGATGCCCTGCCTATTCAACTGCATCGCTTGACCCAGCAAGGGGCGGTGGAACTGGGCGTGGCGCTTGACCAGCAGGGTAATTTGCAATGGGCTGAGCGGCCCGCAGTAAGCCAACAATGGCAAGCACTGGCGCAGCAGTATGCCTTAAGCGAGGGTTATCTGATGGAGACCTGCCCTGCCGCGCAAGGCTTGCTGGCTTCGCTAGCCGAGTGCCTGCACAGCGGATTGATATTGCTGATTGACTATGGCTTTGATGCCGCTAGCTATTATCATGCGCAACGTCGTCAGGGCACTTTGATGTGCCACTATCGCCACTATGCGCATAGCAACCCCTTGCTTTATCCCGGTTTGCAAGATATCACCGCCCATGTCAATTTCACCGCTTTGGCTGAATGTGCTTTGGCCAACCATTTGCAACTGGTGGGCTATGTTAGCCAAGCGCAGTTTTTATTGAATTGTGGCGTATTGCAACAATTGGCAGCGCTAGCACCAAACAGCCCAGCCTATTGGCGCGCTAGTAGTCAGATCAATACCTTATTATCGCCTGCTGAAATGGGCGAATTATTTAAGGTGATTGCCTTTGATAAGCAAGTCGCCATCAACGACTATGTAGGCTTTCAACAAGGCGAGCAAAGTTTCAGATTGTAGTGATAGCCGTTTACACTGTATTCCATTAGCCCATTCAGGAAATTTCACCATGACCATTAAATCCCAGCCCAAGGCGCAACCACAGCCAGCCAGCGAGCAGCCATATGCAGCGCGCATTCGTAGCTTTGTATTACGCCAAGGCCGGCTGACTAAAGGGCAGCAGCGCGCCATCGAGCAAGTGGGCGAACAATTTGTACAAGCCTTTCAAGCCCAACCTGTCGATTGGGAGCAGCGCTTTGGCCGTGCAGGCCATGCAAGGATTTTAGAGATAGGCTTTGGTATGGGCGGCAGCACCGCTGAAATTGCCCGCGCTTTGCCAGATAAAGATTTTATTGCGGTAGAAGTGCATACCCCAGGCGTGGGCAGCTTGCTAAAGTTGATGCAAGAACAAGACATCACCAATATCCGCATCGTGCAGCATGATGCAGTGGAAGTGCTGCAGCAGATGATGACGCCAGACAGTTTGCAGGGCGTGCATATTTTCTTTCCCGACCCATGGCATAAAAAACGCCATCACAAGCGGCGCTTGATTCAAACTGCTTTTATTGATTTATTGGTGAGTCGCATGCAAGTGGGGGCTTATTTGCATGTGGCCACGGATTGGCAGGACTACGCTGAGTGGATATTGCAGGTATTATCGCAACACCCGCAATTAGCCAATCAAGCCAGTCAGGACTATGCGCCCAGACCGGCTTATCGGCCAGTAACCAAGTTTGAACAGCGAGGAATTAACTTGGGACATGGGGTATGGGATCTGGTGTTTGTGAAGCAGCCGCCTGCAACCAAGCCCCGATAGCTTTTTCAGCTTCTTCTACCCCTTGCTTTTTTAAGCTAGAAAATAATTGCACCGTGCATTGTGGCCAGCTATCTAGCAAGGTTTTGCGCACACTCAACAAAGTCTGATTGGCGGCATTACGCGATAATTTATCCGCTTTAGTCAGCAATACATGCACTGGCTTGCCGCTGGGGCAGAACCAATCCAGCATCTGTATATCCAATGGCGTGAGTGGATGACGGCAATCCATCACCAACACCAAGCCATATAAAGTGGATCTATGCATCAAGTAACTGGATAAAGTGTGCTGCCAATGTAGGCGCAAATGCTCAGGCACCTTGGCATAACCATAACCGGGCAGGTCAACCAAATAGCGTTGCTGACCTAAGGCAAAAAAGTTAATCAATTGTGTGCGACCGGGTTGTTTACTGACAAAGGCCAAGCGGTTGTGGTTGGCTAGTGTGTTAAGCGCACTGGATTTGCCGGCATTAGAGCGACCCGCAAAGGCAATTTCTATGCCTTCGGGCGCAGGTAAGTCGGATAAATGGTGAGCAGAAATATAGTATTCAGCGTTTTGAAATAGCGGCATGGTGGGTTTCCTTCAACGGAAAATGCTACCACGATTAGGCTATTTTCGTTAGAATAATGCGGTTTTAGTGATATTTAAGCAGGGGCGTTAACGCCCGATTTTTTTGGGAATCAATCGGTTATGAATTCGCGTAAAGTAGTGCTATTTGCAAGTCTGTCTTGGTTATTATCTTGTTTCTTCCCAGTTCAAGCCAATGAAGCACCCAATGTTGAAAAAACAGTCAACACAGTGTGTGCCGCTTGTCATGGGGTAGATGGCAATAGCGCAGTGCCTTTATATCCTAAATTGGCAGGGCAACATCCTGAGTATCTTTACAAACAATTGATGAATTTCAAATCTGGCGCGCGTCAAAACGCCATTATGTCGGGCATGGTGGCGCCATTAAGCGAGGCTGATATGCAAGCCTTGGCCAATTATTTCTCCAGCCAGCAAGCCAAACCTGCTTCTGCCAAAAGCAATGGCAAAGGCTCTTTGGGTGAAAAAATTTACAAAGGGGGTATCGCTGCCAATGGCGTACCAGCTTGTGCTTCTTGCCATGGTGCGAACGGTGCAGGCTTGCCCGTGCAGTTCCCGCGTGTGTCAGGTCAATACGCTGAATATACCGTGACGCAATTACAAAATTTCCGTGCTGGGCTAAGAGCCAATGATGCGGCTGGCGTAATGCGCGCTATCGCCAAAAAGTTGACCGATGATGAAATGGCTGCGGTGGCAGATTATATTCAAGGCCTGCGCTAGTCTATTTTGGCGCTGACCTTTTTTGCGACGATTCTTAGGTTGCGACAGTTCTAGGTTTGCGACAATTGCAGGGGGTGGCTTAGGTCACCCTAATTTTTTGAAACTAAAGCCTATGCGCGGCATTCTAAATTGCCTTTTCCCCAATAGAAATCAGCTCAAAAACACCATGCTAATTCGCTCTGATAGTAATCGCCTGTTCATCTTATGACCTTTAAAGCCAAACTTTTTGAGCTGCTCAGCTCTATGCGTTTCGCAGTCAGCGTGCTGACGGTGGTGAGCATTGCCTCGATTATTGGCACAGTGCTAAAACAAAACGAGCCATATAACAACTACCTAATTCAATTTGGCCCTTATTGGTTTGATTTCTTCAAAATGTTGGGCATGTACGATATCTATCATGCCGCTTGGTTTCTGGCCATATTATTGTTCTTAGTCATTTCGGTGAGTTTGTGTGTGTATAGACAAAGCCCACAAATTATCAAAGATGTGCGCCAATACAAAGCGCATCTGACCGAGTCTTCATTAAAGCAATTTAGCCACCATCAAACGTTTGCTTTAGCGCACCGCGACTCATCGGCACAAGCCGCTTTGCTGGCGGTGTTGCAGCGTCATGGCTATCGCTGGCGCAGCGAAAAGCGGGCTGATGGCGCATTGATGATTGCAGCGAAAACCGGCAACTACCAAAAACTCGGTTATATCTTTACCCATGTGGCCATTATTATTATCTGCGTGGGCGGCCTGATGGATGGCAATGTGCCGCTCAAAATTCAGGAATTGCTGGGCGATAAAACCATAGAGACACGCGATATCCCAGTCAGCCAAGTGCCGGCCAGTAGCAAATTATCGGTACGCAATTTATCTTTCCGCGCCAATCTGACTTTGCCCGAGGGCAGCCGCGCCGATGTGGCTTTTGAGCGGGTGCGCGATGGTTATATGGTGCAGCAGTTGCCGTTTGCTGTGGCCTTAGAAGATTTCCGTATCGAGCATTACCCCACTGGGCAGCCTAAATCCTTTGAAAGCGATTTGGTGATTATTGACCCAGCATTAAAACAGCCGCTAAAACAGACGATTAAAGTCAATCATCCTTTGACCTACAAAGGCATCACCATCTACCAATCAGACTTTCAAGATGGCGGTACTGGGCTGAGCTTTAATGCTTGGGATTTATTGGCACAGCGTTATCAACCGCTTCCTGTGACTGGCAAAATCTTTGAGCAAACGCCTATAGGCGAGGGCAAAACTGCTTTGCAACTAGAATTTGAAGATTTCAAAAAATTTAATGTATTGAACTTAAGCAAAGATAGCAAAGCCAAACCACGTAATGTAGGGCCTAGCGTGGTATTCAAAATGCGCGATAGCGCAGGCCAAGCCAAAGAGTATTTGAATTATATGCAGCCGCTGCAATTGGACGGACAATATTATTTTGTTTCAGGGATGCGTGCCACGCCGCAAGAGGATTACAAATATTTGCGTATTCCCGCTGACCAAAATTTATTGCCGAATAGCTTTATGTTATTGCGTGCCAGCATGGCGGATAGTGCTTTGCATCAGCAAATCGCGCATCGTATGGCGAGCGATATCATCAGCAAGCAACAACGAGATGCCAATACGCAAGCGAAATTTGAAGCTAGTGTGCAGCAGTTGTTAAGTAATTTTGCCCAAGGCGGTTTTGTGCAAGTGGCCAATTTGATTGAACGCTCAGTGCCCAATGAACAGCGTGAGCAAATGGCTAAAACCTATGTCAAGATTATTAGCTTGGCCGCCCAGCAAGCTTATCAACTAGGTATGCAAAAACATCCTGAACTGACGGTGGATAAGCAATTATCAGAACGATTTTTGCAAGACAGTTTAAATTCTATGAGTGATATTGTTTTTTATGGCAGCCCAGTTTATTTGCAGCTGACCGAGTATCAACATCGTGAAGCCAGTGGTTTGCAACTGACGCGTTCACCCGGCAAAAATCTCGTCTATCTTGGCTCGATATTATTGGTGATAGGAATTTTTGCCATGATGTATATTCGTGAAAGACGGGTTTGGCTATTATTTAAAGCGGACGCCACTAGGGTATTAGTGGCCATGAGTGCTAATCGTAAAAACACTGATTTTGAGCAAGACTACGCCAATTTAATGCAACAATTTGCACTTGCATTGGCGCACAAGTAAATTTGGAGAAACAGGCAAATGGAACATCAATCTAGGCAGGGTATGCATTTCTGGCAAGGGCGTGATTGGACTGACTGGCTATTTAGCGCAGTACTGTTGCTCAGTGCGCTAGGAATCTATGGTCAATATCAACAGCTGATGGATAGCTATGAAGTATTTTTCTTGGGCGCTGCGGTCATAGGCTTTAGCGCGCTGGGTTGGTTTTGGTGGCCTATCCGCAGTCTGATTGTCGGGGTGGCGGCATTAAGCCTAATCGCGATTGCTTGCTATCACGCTGATCTGCAAGTGGCGCAACACAGCTTTTGGTTAAAGTTCTTTATCTCCAGTCAATCCGCGGTGATGTGGATGAACGTATTACTGATATTGGCCACCTTGGTGTATTGGTTGGCCTTGTTTAGAGCCTCATCATTTACTGGCAAATTGGCCACTTTCTTGACTTGGTCAGCGGTAGTGATGGGGCTGACCGGTCTGATGGTGCGTTGGTACGAGTCGTATTTAATCGCCCCCGATATCGGCCATATTCCCTTAAGCAATTTATACGAAGTGTTTATTCTGTTTTGCTTAATCACCTCGGTACTCTATCTGTATTACGAGGCGCGTTACCAAACCAAACAATTGGGTGGTTTGGTGATGTTGATTGTGAGTGCCGCAGTGGGCTTTATTTTGTGGTACACCTTTGACCGTCAAGCTAATGGCATACAGCCTTTGGTGCCTGCTTTGCAATCTTATTGGATGAAAATTCATGTGCCGGCAAACTTTATCGGTTATGGTGCGTTTTCCTTGGCAGCCATGGTCGCCAGCGCATATTTATTAGTGGATAAGGGTTGGGGAGCCAAGCTGTTGCCCAACAAAGCCCTGCTTGACGATTTAATGTATCGCGCCATTTCAGTCGGCTTTATTTTCTTCACGATTGCCACCATCTTAGGCGCCATGTGGGCGGCAGAGGCTTGGGGTAGTTATTGGTCATGGGACGCCAAAGAAACTTGGGCGTTAATTGTTTGGCTGAATTATGCCGCTTGGTTGCATCTGCGCTTAGTCAAAGGCCTGCGCGGCAATATTCTGGCTTGGTGGGCTTTGATAGGCTTATTAGTCACCTCGTTTGCTTTCCTAGGCGTAAATATGTTTTTGTCTGGCTTGCACTCCTACGGGACTTTATAAAACAAATTTTTGGCTGGCTAAATCGCTTATTTGGGGCAGAAAAAATTAGCAAAATCAGTAAATAGATGCGCCCAATTAGCTAAACCAATAAATTTAAAAAAATCATACAAAACAAATACTTGCGCATTTAATCTACTTTCTTTAGGCTGTCTTCTCAATGACTTTTTGAGGAGACAGCATCATGCAGCAGCAATCTGGATTTACCTTAATTGAATTGGCTATCGTATTGGTCATTATCGGTTTACTTTTGGGCGGTGTGCTAAAAGGCCAAGAACTGATTAATGGTGCCAAAGTAAAAAATCTGGCCAATGATTTTCGTAATGTACAAATGCAGTTATTTTCTTATCAGGATAAATTTCACGCGCTACCTGGCGATGACCCCTATGCCATCGCTCACACTGGTGCAGATGCCAACGGTAATGGCGACGGTATCATTGATGGCGCTGGCATCAACCCTGTCAGTGGTAGCGAAAACTTTCAAATCTGGCAGCATTTGCGCAAAGCTGGCTTAGCCAACGGCTCTACCCTATTGGTTGATAGCAATTACTTACCTAGCAATGCTGAGGGCGGCAAGATTGCTCTGCAATCTAAAGCAGAGTTGACTATCACTGGTTTGGGCGGTGCGTTTGCTATTTGTTCGCAAAATATCCCCGGTAAGTTCGTCAAGCAGCTAGAAGCCATGTTGGATAACGGTAATACGGCGAGTGGTGCCATGATGGCGGCGCAAAATGTGACAGGGACAACAGCGGTCGATGCAGTGACTTCGGTCGGCAATTCGCCAACTATAGTAGACGAAAATCGCTACACTGTTTGCATGGGTTTTTAATTCAGCCCTGATATTCATGCCATGATTAGGCCATTTCATGGTTACCCTAAAACTGCTTTTGCTTTAAAATGCAAGACTTGTATTTAGTGGCACTTTTTAAGTTATGGCTGACAATATCGTCGAAATCAACAATCTATCGTTTGGCTACAAAAATCGTCTATTGCACAAGGGCATTAATATGCAATTCCCGCGTGGCAAGGTGGTGGCGATTATGGGCGGCAGCGGCAGTGGCAAAACCACTTTGCTACGCTTGATAGGCGGTCAGCTTAGACCCAACCACGGCGAAGTGTTGGTAGATGGCGAAGTAGTGCATGAGCAGAGCCGCGACAAGCTGTACTTATTGCGCAGAAAAATGGGCATGTTGTTCCAGTTTGGTGCCTTGTTCACCGATTTGTCGGTGTATGAAAACGTCGCTTTCCCGCTACGCGAACACACCAACCTGCCCGAGTCTATGATACGTGACTTTGTCATGTTGAAATTAAATGCAGTCGGCTTGCGTGGTGCCCACCACTTGATGCCCGCTGAATTATCCGGTGGTATGGCGCGCCGCGTGGCTTTGGCTCGTGCGGTGGCGCTGGATCCTTCCATCATTATGTATGACGAGCCGTTTGCCGGCTTAGACCCCATCTCTATGGGTGTGGTGTGTAATCTGATTCGTAGCTTAAATGATGCTCTAGGGGCGACTTCAATCGTGGTGACGCACGATGTGCATGAAACCTTCTTGTTCGCCGACTATATCTATTTTGTATCCGATGGTGTGGTAGTGGCAGAAGGAAGTCCAGAACAAATCAAAAAATCTACCATGCCATTTGTGCATCAATTTGTGCATGGTGAAGCAGATGGTCCTGTGCCATTCCACTATCCAGCCGAAGATTACGCCAAGGAAATGTTGAGAGTCGCTGCATCATGAATAGCATCAGTCGTTTTTTCCGTGCCATCGGCCATCCATTTATCAATGCCATTTGGCATTTAGGTGCGGGTGGTCGTTTATTTTTCTATGTGGTGCTATATCTGCTGGAAAGTATACGTCGCCCCGGTTTAATTATTAAAGAGGTGTATGCCACCGGTGTGCTGTCTTTGTTAATCATTATCGTGTCAGCTTTTTTCGTTGGCATGGTGCTAGGTTTGCAAGGCTATAACACCTTACAAAAATATGGTTCTTCTGAAGCCATAGGCGTGCTAGTGGCGCTTTCCTTGGTGCGTGAGCTGGGGCCGGTGGTAACGGCTTTGCTCTTCGCTGGTCGTGCCGGCACTGCGATCACCGCTGAAATTGGCTTGATGCGCGCTACCGAGCAGTTGTCGGCGATGGAAATGATGGCGGTTAGCCCTGTCGGTCGAGTGTTGGCCCCTAGATTTTGGGCAGGGTTGATTTCTATGCCTATCTTGGCTGTGCTGTTTTCTATGATAGGGATCTTGGGTGGCTATTTTGTCGCCGTGCCTGTGATAGGCGTGGATAGCGGGGCATTTTGGTCGCAGATGCAGGCCAATGTGGACTTTAGTGAAGATATTATCAATGGCGTTATTAAAAGCGTGGTGTTCGGTATTGTTTGTACCATGATTGCCTTGTTCGAAGGCTACGATGCGCCACCCACTGCTGAGGGCGTTAGCCGCGCGACGACTAGAACAGTGGTGTACTCTTCTTTAGCGGTGTTGGGTTTAGATTTTGTGTTAACTTCATTTATGATTAACGTTTAGCGTGGATGTGAGGAAGCAATGGAAAGAACGACGATAGATTTATGGGTGGGCGTATTCGTGGCGCTGGGAATTGCCGCCATATTTGGCTTGGCGCTTAAAGTAGGTAATTTGACTTCGAGTAATTTGGGTGAAACTTACACCGTCACAGCAGCGTTTGAAAATATTGGTGGTTTGAAACCGCGCGCTCCGGTGAAAAGCGCTGGGGTAGTGATAGGTCGTGTGGATAGCATCAACTTTGATAATAAATTGCATGAAGCCATCGTTACCCTCAAGTTAGATAAACGCTACACTTTTTCTACCGATACTTTCGCCAATATATACACCGCCGGTTTGTTGGGTGAACAATATATCGGTCTTGAAGTAGGCGGTGAGGAAACCAATCTTAAAGAGGGTGATAAAATCACACACACACAAGATGCAGTGGTGCTAGAGAAATTGATTAGTCAATTCTTGTATAGCAAAGCTTCTGAAAAATCTGATAGCAAGGCGGGTGAGTAAATGAATGTGTTAAAACAGTTTTTTGTTGCTTTAACTTTGTTAGCCATAAGCCAACTGGCTGTGGCTGCGGTAGCGGCTGATGTATTCGTCAAAGGTATCGCTGATGATGTGATTACTATCGTGAAAAAAGATAAAGACATCCAATCTGGCGACCAACAAAAAGTATTTGCCTTAGCGGAAGAAAAAATTATGCCGCATTTCAATTTTGAACATGTGTGTCGTTTGGTGTTGGGTAAAAACTACTCCAAAGCCAATAAAGACCAACAAGAGGCATTTCAAAAAGAATTTCGTACGCTGATGTTGTTTACCTATGCCTCGGCTTTATCCAAGTATCGTAATCAGACCATTGAATACAAGCCATTGAAAGACTATGCCGATGATAAACAAGTGGTGGTGAAAACTCAGATTCTGCAACCCGGCGGTCAGCCTATCGCGGTAGATTACACCTTGGAAGGGATCAATGACGATTGGAAGGTGTATGACATCACCATAGAAGGGGTAAGTTTGGTCACCAATTATCGCAACCAGTTTGGTAATGAGATACGTCAAAACGGTATCGATGGCTTGATTCAAAAGCTAGTCGATAAAAACAAGAACAACCTGTCCAAGAAAACAGTGAATTAGTAAAACCGTTAACCGCTTTACGAAACGAGATCAATGTGGCGCAGATAGAAAAACTTGATGGGGTATGGAAACTACATGGCGATATGACCATGCAACGTATTTTGACCCTGCGCGACAATGTAAATTTACTGCCCAAGTCTGGTCAATTAAGCATAGATTTTTCTCAAGTGACCCAAGTTGATACTGCCACAGTAAGCTTTATGTTCGAGTTACTCAGAAATGCCAATCAACTTGGTTGCCAATTACGTTTTAACAAACTTCCTGCCAATCTACGCAGTCTATTAACGCTTTATGGGGTAGATGAACTAGTGAAATAGCCCATCTAACCAGTGCACGGTTATCCATTTATGTCTGCAGCAGTTCAATTCAATCAGGTATCTAAACGCTTCGGTGATTTGCTCGCCTTAGATGATATCAATCTGACCATACAGCCCGGTGAGTTTTTTGCCTTGCTTGGACCCAATGGGGCGGGCAAGTCCACTATGATTAATTTGTTATCTGGCTTATTGCACCCCACTACTGGCAGCGTGCAGGTGATGGGTTATGACGTGATTAAGCAATATCGCCAAGCACGACGTTCTTTGGGAGTGGTGCCACAAGAATTGGTATTTGATCCGTTTTTTACTTTGCGCGAAATGCTGCGTTTTCAAGCCGGCTATTTTGGTAAGGGTTCCGCTAACGATGTGTGGATAGATGAGGTTATTGCCGGCTTGGGCTTAAGCGATAAAGCCAATACCAATATGCGGCGGCTTTCCGGCGGTATGAAACGGCGCGCCCTGATTGCTCAAGCTTTGGTACACAAGCCTCCAGTCATCGTATTAGATGAGCCAACGGCTGGGGTGGACGTGGAACTGCGCTATATGCTGTGGGAATTTATCAAGCGCTTAAACCAACAAGGCCATACCATTATTCTCACCACGCACTATTTAGAAGAAGCAGAAGAGTTATGTTCGCGCGTGGCTTTGGTAAAACAAGGCAAGATTATCAAGCTGGAAACGACCAAGAATTTATTACATACCGTGCAAGGTAAATTATTGCAATTAAAATTGGCAGGTGAGTTACCTCAAACTCTACAACCGCTTTTGCGTGAGAAAAATGCCGATGGCTATCTGCTCAATATTACTGAAATCTCTGCCTTGGAAAACGTCTTAAGCATCGTGCGTCAAGCCAATATTGGCATAGAAGATATGCGTTTAATCGAACGCGATTTAGAAGATGTATTTGTAGAATTGGTGGGGCAAGCATGATGATTCCACCTCATTTAATCGGCGTTTGGACATTATTTAAAAAAGAGCTATTGCGCTTCTGGAAAGTCAGTTTTCAGACTGTCGCTGCGCCGGTGATTACTGCCTTACTCTACCTATTAATTTTTTCTCATGTACTGGGCGAGCGGGTAGAAATTTATCCCGGTGTGGATTACACCGTATTTCTAATTCCCGGCCTGATCATGATGTCGGTGTTGCAAAATGCCTTTGCCAATAGCTCATCTAGCCTGATTCAATCCAAGGTGATGGGCAATATCATTTTTCTGCTGATTACGCCGATTTCCTATATTGAGTTTTTCTTGGCTTTTTTATTCGCCTCGATTATTCGCGGCATGTGCGTAGGGATTTGCATCTATCTAGTGGCGATTTTATTTATTGATTTGCCCTTGCGGCACCCCATGATTATTTTCGCTTTTGCCTTTTTGGGCAGCGCGATGTTAGGGGCGTTTGGCATTATTGCCGGCTTGTGGGCAGAGAAATTCGATCAAATGGCAGCCTTCCAAAACTTTGTCATTATGCCGCTATCGTTTTTGTCCGGTGTGTTTTATTCCATACATTCGCTGCCACCGTTTTGGCAAAAAGTGTCACACCTCAATCCGTTCTTTTATATGATAGACGGCTTCCGCTATGGCTTTTTTGGCGTGGGCGATATTTCGCCTGCCATCAGTTTAAGCATTGTGGCGTTTAGCCTAATGGTGCTGTCAGTGATTACTATTTTAATGTTACGCGCAGGCTATAAATTGCGTGGCTAACGCATCAATCAAAGGAATTGCCATGTTAACTGCACAACAAATCGAAACTTATATACGCAATGGCTTAGCTTGTGAATATTTGCAAGTGTTAGGCGACGATGGTCAGCATTTTGAAGCGATTATCGTGAGTGCTGCTTTTGAAGGTAAAAATATGGTGCAACAGCACCAATTGGTCTATCAGGCTTTGGGGTCACGCATGGGCAATGAAATTCACGCTTTGTCTATGCGCACGTTTACCCCGCAAGCTTGGCAAAATGCTGGTCTTTTAAGAGGATAAATCATGGATACACAAAATTTGATTCAACAACAAGTGACACAAAATGCAGTGGTGCTTTATATGAAAGGCTCACCGAAGTTTCCACAATGCGGCTTTTCTGGCCTAGCGGCGCAGATTTTGCAGGCTTGTGGGGTGAAAGATTATTTGGCAATTGATGTATTAGCAGATCCCGCCATACGCGATGGCATTAAGGTCTATTCCAATTGGCCTACTATTCCACAGCTATACATCAAGGGCGAATTTGTCGGTGGCGCAGATATTATGCGTAGTATGTATGAAAGCGGTGAATTGCAACAATTATTGGCTGAAAGCGCAGCATAATTTTGGATAAATTGCAGATTCAGGGAGGCAAGCCTTTACACGGCGAGTTGCAGGTATCTGGCGCTAAGAATGCCGCCTTACCTATTTTGTGTGCTGCCTTGCTGGCGCCGGATACGCTCAAGCTAAGCAATGTGCCACAACTGAACGATATCGCCACCACTAAAAAGTTATTGGCGCATATCGGCATACAGCTGCAACGTGATGGCGATCAGGTAACGCTAGATGCAAGTGATATTACCCATCTAGATGCGCCCTATGAGCTGGTCAAAACCATGCGTGCTTCTATCTTAGTGCTAGGACCATTGCTGGCCAGATTTGGTGAAGCCAAAGTGTCATTGCCGGGCGGTTGTGCCATAGGCTCTAGGCCAGTGGATTTGCATATCAAAGGTCTGCAAGCGATGGGCGCAGAAATTTCTATCGAGCATGGTTATATTCTTGCCAGTTGCCGTCACTTGCCGCAACAACGCTTGCGTGGGGCAAGATATTTTATGGATATGGTGACCGTTACCGGAACAGAAAATCTGATGATGGCGGCTACTTTGGCGCAGGGTCAGACGATTTTAGAAAATGCCGCCAAAGAACCTGAGGTAGTTGATCTAGCAGAGTGCTTAATCAAAATGGGTGCCAAAATTAGCGGTGCTGGCTCCGATGTGATTACCATTGATGGCGTTGAGGCATTGCACGGCGCACAACATCGCGTGGTATTCGATAGGATTGAAGCTGGTACTTACATGGTAGCGGCAGCGATGAGTGGTGGCGATGTCACACTACACGGCGTGCAAGCCAATATGTTAGATGCAGTGATTGAAAAGCTGCGCGAGGCAGGCGCTACAGTCGAGTGTCAGCAAAACAGTATCCGCGTGGCTGCCACACAGCGGCTGAAAGCGGTGAATATCCGAACCGCGCCACATCCAGCTTTTCCTACTGATATGCAAGCGCAGTTTATGGCTTTAAATAGCGTGGCTAGCGGCGTGGCCAAAGTGACCGAGACCATTTTTGAAAACCGCTTTATGCATGTGCAAGAATTACAGCGGCTAGGTGCTAAAATCGAAATTGAGGGTAATACTGCCTTGGTACATGGCGTACATGCCCTAGATGGCGCTACCGTGATGGCCACTGATCTGCGTGCATCGGCTTGTTTGGTATTGGCTGGCTTGGTGGCGCAAGGGCAAACGACCATAGAGCGCATTTACCATCTAGATCGCGGCTATGAACATTTAGAAGACAAGCTCAGCGCATTGGGTGCTGACATTAAAAGAGTCAATTAATCATGATTACTATCGCCTTATCCAAAGGCCGTATTTTTACAGAAACGCAACCGCTGTTAGCGGCGGCCGGAATTACTGCATCTGAAGACCCAGAAGTTTCCAGAAAACTGATTATCGGTACAAATCGTGCAGATGTCAGATTGATTATTGTGCGTGCCTCAGATGTGCCTACTTATGTGCGTTATGGAGCGGCGGATTTGGGTATTGCCGGTAAAGATGTGCTTGATGAACAAGAGTTGCAGGGCATTTATCAACCGCTAGATTTGCAAATTGCCAAATGCAAAATGATGGTCGCGGTGCGTCAGGGCTTTGACTACCAAGCCAGTATTCGTAGCGGTGCACGCTTAAAGGTAGCCACTAAGTATGTCAATACCGCGCGTGAACACTTCGCCGCCAAAGGCATGCATGTGGATCTTATCAAGCTATATGGCTCTATGGAGCTAGCACCTCTGGTTGGCTTAGCCGATGCTATTGTGGATTTGGTCAGCACAGGCGGAACCTTAAAAGCGAATAATTTAGTGGCGGTAGAGCATATCGCTGATGTGAGTTCCTATTTAGTGGTGAATCAGGCTTCGTTTAAATTAAACAAAGCCTTGATACAACCTATCATGGACGCCTTTGCCCAAGCAGTGAACGAGCAGCGTTAGGCATAGTCAGAGCAATAGCAAAAAATAAAGAGAGTCATTATGTCGGATCTAAATATCAAACGATTATCTTCGCAGAGCGCTGATTTTGAGGCGCAACTCAAAGCCTTGTTGGCTTTTGAGACGGCGCAAGATGATGGTATCGATGAGGTGGTCGCCAAAATTTTGCGCGATGTGAAACAGCGTGGCGATGAGGCTGTATTGGAATACACCAATCGTTTTGATAAAACCAATGCCACCAGTATGCAACAGTTGCAACTCAGTCAAGCTGACCTGCATCAGGCCTTGAATGCTTTGCCTAAGGCGCAACGCGAGGCACTACAAAGTGCCGCAGATAGAGTGCGCAGCTACCATCAAAAACAGTTGATGGAGTCTTGGCATTATCACGATGAAGATGGCATCTTATTAGGCCAACAAGTCACCGCCTTAGATAGAGTCGGTCTATATGTGCCGGGGGGTAAAGCAGCCTATCCATCTTCAGTCATTATGAATGCCATTCCTGCCAAAGTAGCCGGCGTGCAAGAGTTGATTATGGTGGTGCCAACGCCTAATGGTGAGAAAAATGATTTGGTATTAGCGGCTGCTGCGATCGCAGGGGTAGACCAAGTGTTCTGTATAGGCGGCGCGCAAGCAGTCGGCGCATTGGCCTACGGCACGCAACTGATCCCGCAAGTAGACAAAATTGTCGGCCCCGGTAATGCCTATGTGGCAGCTGCTAAGCGCCGCGTATTCGGTGTGGTAGGCATAGATATGGTGGCTGGACCATCAGAGATCTTGGTGATTTGCGATGGCAAAACCGACCCAGATTGGATTGCCATGGACTTATTTAGCCAGGCAGAACACGACGAGTTAGCACAATCGATTTTGCTTAGCCCAGATCAAGATTTTCTTGATCAAGTGGCGCAAAGCATCAATCGCTTAATTGAACAAATGTCTAGACAGCAAATTATTCGTCAATCACTACAAAGTCGTGGTGCGCTGATTCATGTGCGAGATCTAGATGAAGCCGCGCAAATCTGTAATTACATCGCCCCAGAGCATCTTGAGTTATCGATGGATGATGCCTTGTCCTACAGTCAGAAAATTCGTCATGCAGGGGCTATCTTTATGGGCAGAAACACTTGTGAGGCGCTAGGCGATTATTGTGCTGGCCCCAATCACGTGTTACCTACCTCGCGTACGGCAAGATTCTCTTCACCTTTGGGCGTGTATGATTTTCAAAAGCGCTCCAGTTTGATTTTGGTCTCGCCCAGCGGGGCACAAAAGCTTGGTTTGGTAGCAGCCGAATTAGCCTATGGCGAGGGCTTGCAAGCGCACGCTAAATCAGCGGAATATAGGTTAAAAAAATGAGCAAGTTGTGGAGTCCGCTAGTCCATCAGCTGCAACCTTATGTGCCTGGTGAACAACCTAAGTCTGCTAATCTGACCAAGCTGAATACCAATGAAAATCCTTATGGGCCAAGCCCAAAAGTGTTAGAGGCATTGCGTCAACAAGCCGATGAATCGCTCAAGCTATATCCCGATCCCAATTCCGATGCGTTGCGTCAGGCGATTGCGGATTACTACCAATTGCAAAGCCATCAAGTGTTTGTTGGTAACGGTTCTGATGAAGTATTGGCGCATGTGTTTCAAGCGTTTTTTAAGCAAGCAAAAGCGATTTTATTTCCTGATATCACCTATAGTTTTTATCCGGTTTATTGCGGGCTTTATCAAATCGAATATCGCACCCTGCCGTTAAATCAACAGTTCGAAATTTGTATCGATGATTATCTGCAAGACAACGGTGGCATTATTTTCCCCAATCCGAATGCCCCGACTGGCGTGTATTTGCCGTTAGCCGAAATTGAGCGTCTATTGCAGCATCACCAACATTCTGTAGTCGTGGTTGATGAAGCGTATTGTGATTTTGGTGGTGCAAGCGCAGCTAGTTTAATCCAGCAATACCCACAATTATTAGTGGTCAGTACTCTGTCTAAATCCAGATCATTGGCTGGTCTGCGGGTTGGTTTTGCTTTGGGTCATGCAGATTTAATTGAAGCGCTGCATCGCATCAAAGATAGTTTTAATTCGTACCCCCTCGATCGCTTTGCCCAAGCCGGCGCAGTAGCGGCATTTCAAGATCAGGCTTATTTTGAAATGACGCGCGAGCGAGTAATCGCTTCCAGACAGTGGTTGGTGCAACAGTTGCAAGCATTAGGTTTTCAGGTATTGCCTTCGCAAGCTAATTTTATTTTTGCGCAACACCCACAGCACTCTGCGGCGCTATTAAACGAACAGTTGCGCGCCCATGAAATTATTGTGCGACGTTTTGCACAACCTGAACGCATCAGTAATTTTTTAAGAATTACCATAGGCGACCAACAACAGTGTGAAAAATTAGTCGAAACATTAGCAAAATTGCTGAAACTTCTTTGACCAAAACACAAAAACGTTATATAAAGGCGGTTCGGTAAAAATATTCGTTAAGAAATGTTTTACTTCTATTTATTTTTTAATAAATCATGAAGCGTCATCAAGAAAAACGCGGCGTGTATTTAAGTGGAGGAAATATCGTGGCACTTACTCAAATGGCTTTAGATTCATTGGATTTCGATGCAACCGTTGCATTAGCAGCTAAAGTTGCTCCTCATGTCGATATCTTGGAAATTGGTACACCATGTATCAAGCACAATGGGATTCGTTTATTGGAAACATTGCGTTCCAAATTCCCTAAGAACAAGATTTTGGTTGACTTAAAAACCATGGATGCTGGCTTTTATGAAGCAGAACCATTCTACAAAGCAGGTGCTGATATTTGTACAGTACTTGGCACAGCAGATATCGGCACTATTAAAGGTGTGATTGATGTTGCCAACAAGTATGGCAAAAAAGCGCAAGTAGACTTAATCAATGTAGTTGATAAAAAAGCACGTACCAAAGAAGTCGCTAAATTAGGCGCACACATCATTGGCGTGCACACTGGCTTGGACCAACAAGCTGCTGGTCAAACACCATTTGCTGACTTAGCTATGGTGGCTGGCTTGAATTTAGGCGTAGATATTTCTGTTGCTGGTGGTGTGAAAGCTGCAACAGCTGCCCAAGTGCGTGACGCTGGTGCAACGATTATCGTTGCTGGCGCTGCAATCTACGGCGCGGCTGACCCAGCTGCTGCTGCAAAAGAAATTACTGATATCGCTCACGCTGGTTCAACAGGTGGTGGTTTATTTGGTTGGTTAAAACGTTTGTTTAGCTAATCAGAATCAGGAAGTTGTTTGATTTAACCGCCGCAAAACAAAAATAAAGTTTTGCGGCGGTTTTTTGTTTAGAGAATTCAATTTATGCGAAGTGCAGAAGTTACTAGAAATACCTTAGAGACCCAAATTCAAGTCAAACTTAATCTGGACGGAACAGGTGTATCAGAGTTGTCCACCGGACTTGGTTTTCTTGACCATATGATAGATCAGATTGCGCGCCATGGAATGATGGATATCAGCGTGCATGCTAAGGGTGATTTGCATATCGACGCGCACCATACCGTAGAAGATATCGGTATTACATTGGGGCAAGCATTTGCTAAAGCCATAGGTGATAAAAAAGGTGTACGCCGTTATGGGCATGCTTATATTCCGCTTGATGAGGCACTATCCAGAGTGGTTTTAGATTTATCTGGTCGCCCAGGAATGGAATTTTTTGTAGAGTTTAAGCGTGCACAAATTGGTGAATTTGATGTGGATTTAGTACACGAATTTTTCCAAGGCTTTGTCAATCATGCTTTTATTACTTTGCATATCGATAACCTGCGTGGTGAGAATGCGCATCATCAAGCAGAAACAATTTTTAAAGCCTTTGGACGAGCTCTGCGTATGGCGACCGAGCTTGATCAACGCATGTTGGGCGTAATGCCATCTACCAAAGGAAGTCTGTGATTATCTTTGCTCAGCGCTGTCGAGTTTAATGATGAATAAAATTGATGTAGCCGTGGTTGATTACGGCATGGGTAATCTGCGCTCGGTCTCCAAGGCCTTGCAATTTGTCGCCCCCCAACTAAATATTGTGGTGACAGATCAAGCGCATCAAGTTGCACAGGCAGCTAAAGTTGTATTCCCCGGACAGGGCGCGATGCCAGATTGTATGCGTGAACTGCAGTTGCGTGGCCTAACTGAGGCAGTGATTGCGGCGGCAGCTAGTAAACCTTTTTTAGGTATTTGTATTGGCCTACAACTGCTGTTTGAACACTCCGAAGAAGGCGATGCCAATGGGCTAGCCATCCTGCCTGGTCGAGTAAAAAAATTTTCTGCTGCTAGCTTGCATGACGCACAAGGCAACAAACTGAAAGTGCCGCATATGGGTTGGAATCAGGTTTATCAAAAGCGCGCTCACCCTATGTGGAAAGGGATTGCTGATGCAGAAAGATTTTATTATGTGCATAGTTACTATGTAGAGCCGCAACAGACAGGTATCATTGCAGGTTCATCGAATTACCCTGAAAGCTTTACCAGTGTGATTGCAAAAGATAATATTTTTGCTGTGCAGTTTCACCCCGAAAAAAGTCAGCATGCGGGATTAGCCTTGCTGAAAAATTTTGTGGCTTGGAATGGCACAATTTAGTTTTTTTTATTGCTTAATTTGTAAATAAAGTTATGTTAATTATTCCTGCTATAGATTTAAAAGACGGACATTGCGTTAGACTCAAACAAGGATTAATGGAGGATGCCACCGTATTCTCAGAAGATCCTTCTGCCATGGCTAGACACTGGGTAGATGCCGGCGCTAAGCGACTGCATTTGGTCGATTTAAACGGCGCATTCGCTGGCAAGCCAGTGAATGAAGATGCCATTAAAAGCATAGTGAAATCCTGTAATGGCGAGATTCCCATTCAATTAGGCGGTGGCATACGCGATTTAGACACCATAGAACGCTATCTCGATGACGGCATAGACTATGTCATTATCGGCACAGCGGCAGTAAAAAATCCTGGCTTCTTGCATGAAGCTTGTTACGCGTTTCCAGGACAAATTATTGTTGGATTAGATGCCAAAGATGGCAAAGTGGCGGTCGATGGTTGGTCAAAATTAACGGGTCACGACGTGATCGATTTGGCAGTTAAATTCCAAGACTACGGAGTTGAGGCCATTGTTTATACCGATATTGGCCGTGATGGCATGCTCACCGGTGTGAATATCGAAGCGACAGTAAAATTAGCACAGGCCTTGACCATTCCTGTGATTGCCAGCGGTGGTATCACCAATCTTGAAGATGTGAAAAAACTTTGCCAAGTCGAGTTTGAAGGCATTATGGGAGCCATTACCGGTCGCGCTATTTACGAAGGTAGTTTGGATTTTTCTGCAGCACAGAAATTAGCCGATGAATTAGGAATGTCCTAATGCTGGCAAAACGCATTATCCCTTGTTTAGATGTGACCAACGGCAGAGTAGTAAAAGGGATTAATTTTCTAGAATTAAAAGACGCTGGTGATCCTGTTGAAATTGCTAAACGCTATGATGATCAAGGGGCGGACGAGTTAACCTTTTTAGACATCACCGCCAGCTCTGATAATCGGGATTTAATTCTGCACATCATCGAGGCTGTGGCTTCACAAGTGTTTATTCCATTAACTGTCGGTGGCGGTGTGCGTAGCGTTGATGATGTCAGACGCTTACTTAACGCTGGTGCCGACAAAGTCAGTATCAATACTTCTGCTATCGTTAATCCTCAATTAGTGGCCGACGCTACGCAACGTTATGGCTCACAATGTATCGTCGTTGCAATTGATGCAAAGCGAGTACAATCTGAATCAGGACAAACAAGCCAGTGGCAAGTATTTACCCACGGTGGGCGCAACCCGACAGGATTAGATGCAGTGGAGTGGGCGCAGCGCATGGTGGCGCTTGGAGCAGGTGAGCTATTAGTCACCAGCATGGATAGAGATGGCACGAAAATTGGATTTGATAATGAATTAAATCGTGCCATTAGCGATTCCGTTGCCGTGCCGATTATTGCCTCTGGTGGAGTAGGTAATTTGCAGCATTTGGTTGACGGCATACAGCAAGGTGGTGCTGATGCGGTATTAGCAGCCAGTATTTTTCATTACGGCGAATATTCAGTTAAACAAGCCAAGCAGTTTATGTCACAACAAGGCATAGAGGTAAGACTATGAACTGGATGCAGCAAATTAAATGGAGTGATGGATTAGTTCCAGTCATCGCACAAGATGCGGAAACTGGCGATGTGCTGATGTTTGCTTTTATGAATCAAGAAGCTTTGCAGCAAACAGTGGCGTTGGGTGAAGCGGTTTATTGGTCGAGATCACGTCAGCAACTTTGGCATAAGGGTGAGCAATCTGGTCATGTACAAAAAGTGATAGAGCTACGCTTAGATTGTGATCATGATGTGATATTGCTAAAAGTTAAACAGCAAGGCGACATCGCATGTCATACAGGAAGACACAGTTGTTTCTTTCAAAAGCTGATCAACGATGAATGGATTATTGATCAACCTGTTATCAAAGATCCCAAGGAAATTTATAAAAAATGAATGATATTTTGCAAACACTAGCGCAAGTATTAGAGCAAAGAAAATCTGCCAGTCCAGATAGTTCTTATGTTGCCAAGCTTTATCACAAAGGAATTAATTCAATAACTAAGAAGATAGGCGAGGAAGCAACGGAAACAATTATTGCTGCTAAAGATGGAGATCGTAATCAAATTGTTTATGAAACTGCAGATTTATGGTTTCATACTTTAGTGATGTTAAGTTATTTAGATATCAAGCCTAGTGAGGTGCTGCAAGAGTTGGCAAGGCGTGAGGGCATTTCGGGACTAGATGAAAAATCATCTAGAGAAAAAGATTAATTCTAGATTTGGAAATAAATGATGTCAGATGATTGTATTTTTTGTAAAATAATCAACGGCAATATCCCCTCGAAAAAAATTTTCGAGGATAGCGATTTGATGGCATTTCATGATATCCGTCCAATCGCACCTGTGCATTTTTTGATAATTCCGAAAATGCATATTGAATCACTGAATCACTTTGATGCGACACATCAGGATTTATTAGGTAAGATGGTGTTGTTGGCACCAAAGCTTGCAAAAGATTTTGGTCTCAAGGGTTTCAGAACGATTATTAATACTGGACATGAAGGCGGGCAAGAAGTCTTTCATATGCATGTTCATGTATTTGGTGGCGGTGCAAATTTACCTAAAACATAACTTAACTTAAATATTTAACTTAGGAGTACAAAAATGAGTTTTCCAATCTGGCTATTAGTTGTTTTACTCGCAGTAGTATTGGTAATTTTTGGTTCTAGAAAAATGCGTAATTCAAACAACGCAAGTGGTGCAGCTAGAGCATACAAAGATGCAGCAAAAGATAATGCAGCACCAGCACAAAATGCTAGCGCTTCTGCATCGATTGCTACAGCTTCTAGTGCTAAGAAACCAGCAGCAAAAAAACCAGCAGCTAAAAAACCTGCTGCTAAAAAACCAGCAGTTAAAAAAGCCGCTGCTAAACCAGCCGCTAAGAAACCAGCCGCTAAGAAACCAGCAGCAAAGAAGCCAGCAGCTAAAAAAGCAGTCGCTAAGCCTGTAGCAAAAGTTGCGGCAAAACCAGCCGCTAAGAAACCTGCTGCTAAGAAGCCAGCTGCGAAAAAGCCTGCAGCAAAGAAACCAGCAGCTAAAAAACCAGCCGCTAAATAATCGTTTTTAGCTAACTTTTTAGCGCTCACGAAGTTGGTGCTAAAGCTAAAAATCATTCAATCGGGGTCTTTACAATTGAGTAGATGACCCCGATTTTTTTTGTCGAAGTAGATAGCCAGCAAGCTAAATAATTTTTAAAAATTTATAACAAGAATTTAGCCCATGCTATTTTTAATTTGCGCAATTTTTCAAACAGGTCATCGCTATGCATATTAATTCCATCATCGAATACTGTGATCAATTACTCGATAGCAAACGATTTAATGATTACTGCCCAAATGGTTTGCAAGTGCATGGTCGAGATGAAGTAAAAAAAATTGTCGCTGGTGTTACGGCGAGTTTAGATTTTTTACATCACGCTGTTCAGCAAGGTGCTGATACTGTATTAGTGCATCATGGTTATTTTTGGAAAAACGAAAATGCCACCATCGTTGGACTTAAGAAAAAAAGAATCGAATTTTTATTAGCGCATCATATTAATTTAATTGCCTATCATTTGCCTTTAGATGCTCATGCTGAATTTGGTAATAATGTGCAACTTGCAAAAAGATTAGATTTGCATATTGATGGATGTCTGCCACAACAAAATCTAGTTTTATTAGGACGCTTAGCGCAAGCAATGACATTAGCGGATTTCTGTCAACTTATTCAACAACGCTTAAATCGTCAGCCGCTATTGATTGGCGAGCCGAATAAACTGGTGAAGAATATCGCTTGGTGCACTGGCGCTGCACAATCTTATTTCAATGACGCACTTTCTGCTGATATCGATGTCTATCTGAGCGGAGAAATTTCTGAGAACACAGTGCATACTGCTAGAGAGTCAGGAGTGGCTTATATATGTGCTGGCCATCATGCTACTGAGCGTTATGGTGTGCAGGCATTGGCAGCACATTTATCTGAACGCTTCGCGCTAAATAGCTGTTTTATCGATATCGATAATCCTGTCTAGTCAGGCGTTTGAGCGCCCAAAGGGTTTAAGTTTTTACGCTAACCCTGTAAAATATCAGATTAGGTTAAATCTAAAGCTGAGTTCTCAGCTCTTCAAAATTTAGGGATTTATATGGCAAATCAGGAAGTTGATAGAAGTAAACGCAGATTTTTACTTGCGGCTACTTCTGTGGCTGGTGGTGTGGCAGCGGCCGCTGTCGCAGTTCCTTTTATTTCAAGTATGTTACCTAGTGAACGCGCCAAAGCGGCAGGTGCGCCAGTAGAAGTAGATATCAGCAAAATTGAGCCAGGTGCGATTTTGACTGTTGAATGGCGTGGTAAGCCGGTTTGGATAGTTAATCGTACACAGGACATGATTGATGGTCTAAAGGGTCATGTAGGCAATCTGTCTGACCCGCAACTAGAAGTCACCACACAGCAGCCTGATTATTGTAAGAACCCTACCCGTTCAGTTAAGCCCAACATTATGGTGATGGTGGGTATTTGCACGCACTTGGGTTGTTCGCCATCGCCTAAGTTACAAACCGGTGCTGATATGGGTGCGGATTGGCCGGGAGGTTTCTTCTGTCCATGTCATGGCTCTAAATTTGATTTAGCTGGTCGCGTGTTTAAAGGCTCGCCAGCACCAACAAATCTGATTGTTCCGCCACACGAATATGTTGCTGATAATCTTCTCGTGATTGGTAAAGATGCTAAAGGAGTTGCTTAATGTCTGCTGACAAGCAAAACAAATTAATCGCCTGGATAGATGATCGCTTTCCGCTGTCGTCTAATCTAAAAACCCATTTAACTGAATACTACGCGCCAAAAAACTTTAACTTTTGGTATTTCTTTGGCTCGCTAGCCTTGCTGGTGCTAGTCATTCAAATTGTCACAGGCATATTCCTGACCATGAATTACAAACCCGAGGCTTCCTTAGCATTTGCCTCAGTGGAATACATCATGCGCGATGTTTCTTGGGGGCGCATTATCCGCTATATGCACTCTACCGGCGCGTCCATGTTTTTTGTGGTGGTATATCTGCATATGTTCCGTGGACTTATGTATGGCTCTTACCGAACACCGCGTGAATTAATCTGGTTGTTTGGCGTAGGCATCTTCTTGGTATTAATGGGTGAAGCCTTCTTTGGTTACCTATTACCTTGGGGACAAATGTCTTACTGGGGTGCGCAAGTGATTATTAATTTGTTTACTTCCATTCCATTTATAGGCCCAGATATTTCGCTCTGGATACGTGGCGATTACACTGTTTCTGATGCCACATTGAACCGCTTCTTTGCATTCCATGTGATTGCCTTGCCCTTGGTGTTATTAGGGTTGGTGGTAGCACACTTAATCGCTTTGCACGAAGTGGGTTCAAATAATCCTGATGGCATAGAAATCAAAAAGAAAAAAGATCCTAATACAGGAATCCCATTAGATGGTATTCCGTTCCACCCTTATTACACGGTGAAAGACTTGGTCGGGGTAGTCGTGTTCTTGATGGTATTTTCGGTGATTATCTTCTTTGCGCCTGAAATGGGCGGTTATTTCCTAGAAGCCAATAACTTTATTCCCGCTGACCCGCTTAAGACGCCACCGCACATCGCACCGGTTTGGTATTTCACGCCGTATTACTCAATTTTACGCGCGGTGCCGCCCATTCTTAACTCGCAATTCCCTGGAGTGGCTGCCATGGGGCTGTCAGTTATTGGCTTTGCTTTCCTGCCTTGGCTAGATAAGAGCCCAGTCAAATCCATACGCTATCGCGGTAATCTGTATAAAGCTTGGTTAGCCGCCTTTGTAGTTAGCTTTATAGTGCTTGGCTATTTGGGTACTGAGCCGTCTAATGTTTGGGGTCAATTTGATACTGCGACATGGATAGTCGGGGGCGCAGATCGTGCCACTGTGGTAGCAAGATTATTTAGTGTGATTTATTTCGCGTTCTTTATCCTGATGCCTTGGTTTAGTAAAAAGGATAAAACCAAACGTGTGCCTGATAGGGTGACTGCATAATGAAAAAACTTGTGTATTTATTTGCTTTTCTGTTCAGTGCGTGGGCTATGGCGAGCGAACATGTGGCGCTCGATCATGCACCGATAGATCCCAATAACCAAGCCTCTTTGCAAAGGGGCGCCAAGTACTTTGTCAATTACTGTTTGAATTGCCATAGTGCCGCTTCAATGCGCTATAACCGATTGATGGATATTGGTTTGTCCGAAGCGCAAATCAAAAACAACTTGCTTTTTGCCAGTGAAAAAGTTGGCGATACCATGAATGTAGCCATGCAAAAAGCAGATGCTAAAGTTTGGTTTGGCGCTGCCCCACCAGATTTATCAGTTGAAGCGAGAGCGCGAGGCGCAGATTGGTTATATACCTATTTGCGAGGTTTTTATCGTGATAGCAGCAGACCAACTGGGTGGAATAATGTGGCCTTCGATAAAGTCGCCATGCCCCATGTGTTATGGCAATTGCAGGGTCAGCAAGTATTGCAAACAGACCCTCAGCATCATTCCCAGCGTTTAGTGCTGGATAAGCCTGGTAGCTTGTCGCCAGCGCAATATGATTTGATGGTGGCAGATATCGTTAATTATCTGGTGTATATGTCAGAACCATATAAACAACAAGACAAGCGCTTGGGCTTACTAGTGTTGGGCTTCTTAGCGGTCTTGCTAGTGCTGACATATTTGCTTAAAAAAGAATTCTGGAAAGATCTGGATTAAATATTTAATTGGCGGGCTGGCCGCTGTGGCGGCCATCTCGCTTTATTTTTGGTGGAGAACAAAATTATGATGACTTTATATTCTGGAACCGTAGATCCATACAGCCACCGTTGCCGCATTGTGTTATTTGAAAAAGGTATGGATTTTCAGGTCATCGATGTTGACCTCGCCAATAAGCCAGAAGATTTGGCGGTGATTAATCCTTACAATTCAGTGCCAGTGCTGGTAGAGCGCGATTTAGTGCTGCAGCAAGCGAATATTATTAATGAATATATCGACGAGCGCTTTCCGCATCCGCAGTTGATGCCGGCAGATCCTGTGATGCGATCCAAAGCGCGATTGGGATTATTTGAGATGGAGCGTGATTTATATCAATTGGTTGATGAAATCGAAGCAAATCCAGATAGCAAAGCAGCTGATAAAGCGCGCGTCATGATACGCGATACGCTGAGCCAATTAGTGCCCATCTTTACTAAGCAAGAATATATCCTTGGAGATGACTTTTCTATGCTAGATGTGGCCATTTCTCCATTGTTATGGCGCTTGGGACACTATGGCATTGAATTACCTAAGCAGGCAGCGCCTTTGCTTAAATATGCAGAGCGTATTTTCTCGCGCCCTGCTTATATCGAAGCGATGACGCCATCCGAAAAAGCGATGCGCAAGTAAACTTCTTGCAACGCGACTCATGAATCCTCTGCGCCCCTATTTTGTTCGAGCTGTGCATGAATGGTGCTTAGATAATGCCTATACCCCATATTTGATGGTGGTGGTAGATGAACAAACGCAAGTGCCTATGGATTTTGTGCAAAACGGTGAGATCGTGCTTAATTTAAGCGCTAAAGCGGTAGGCAACTTAGTGATTAGCAATCAAGATATTTCTTTCTCAGCGCGCTTTAGTGGCGTTCCTCACCATCTATATATCCCTATGACCAATGTGACAGGGATATACGCCAAGGAAACCGGCCAGGGCATGTTCTTTGAAGCAAGCCCTGCGCAACCCGCATCCACAGAGGGTGAGCAGTCAGCTGAGCAACCCGCACAGAAAAAAAATTCAGCTAAGGCTAAAAAAAATCATTTAAAGCTGATAAAATAACGCCTCTTTTCGGTAAGCCGGATTAGCTCAGTTGGTAGAGCAGCGCACTTGTAATGCGAAGGTCGTCAGTTCGATTCCGACATCCGGCACCATTCTTAATCGTTTTATACCCTGCATTAAATTGCCATGTTTTACACATTTCAGCGTCAAAACGCACTGAAATTGTGTATTGCTAATAATTTGCTATTGCCAGTGAATCGCGTGATTACATTTGCTTTTGGCTAAGGCAATTTCGGCCAAATGAATAAAACATGGTGGTTAACTGGCTAAGACTAGCAGGCAGATTTTGCGTGATGTTGTTTGACAACCACAGCAATCCGTATCATAATCGCGGGTTCGTTTGGGAGGGGTGGCCGAGTGGTTAAAGGCGACGGACTGTAAATCCGTTCTCTCAGAGTACGAAGGTTCGAATCCTTCCCCCTCCACCAATAAAATTTTTAAGGCTTAAGCTGAGCTGATTGCGGTTTTGCGGGTGTAGTTCAATGGTAGAACCTCAGCCTTCCAAGCTGATGGCGTGGGTTCGATTCCCATCACCCGCTCCAAAGCGCGAAATCATCTGAGGCATTAGCAATGAAGAATTGCCCATGTGGCTCAGTGGTAGAGCACTCCCTTGGTAAGGGAGAGGTCGCGGGTCCGATTCCCGCCATGGGCACCACGAGTGGTGCTTGGTAGATGGTGTTACTAGATGGTGCGTAAATGCTTATGTATTATCGATGCACTTAATTTTGATAGATATTTAGCTAATTTATTTTTGTAAGAGGAAATACATTATGGCGAAAGGCAAATTTGAACGTACCAAGCCACACGTGAACGTTGGTACGATTG
>CAYNLW010000006.1:0-55115 GCA_964398195.1 uncultured Methylophilaceae bacterium
CGAACGCCGCTTTGGCCGCACTAGCGAACAACTGAGTAGCTAATATGTTTAAAACTAGAGCCTTAACCACAATTTTAATCTTGCCCTTGTTTATCGTCGCATTGCTGTGGCTAGACCCATTATATTGGGGCTTGTTGGTGTATATGATGATTTTGTTTGGCGCATGGGAATGGGCGGATATGGCGGGTTTTAATAAGCCACAGGCCTTGCTCTATATTATGTTGTTCTCAGCCCTTATCCTGCCGATATTGTTTTTTAATCCATTATGGGGCGGCATATTCAATGTTTGTATGATTATCCTAGCGGCAATCTTTTGGATTGTATTTGTCCCGCTATGGCTGAAATTTCAATTTGTGATTCGTCACAAAGCATGGCTGGCATTGCTGGGCGTTATCGCTATTTTGCCGACTTGGTTTGCCTTGGCCACCATTCATCAAAGCAGCCCAGTATTGCTGTTAATGTTGCTGGCAGCGGTATGGATTGCTGATATTGCTGCCTATTTGATAGGCAAACGCTTTGGTAAAAACAAACTAGCACCGCGTATCAGCCCAGGTAAAACATGGGAGGGCGCTTATGCGGCCATGATGGCAGTTGCCTTATACGCTTGTGGTTTATCTTGGTGGCTGCATATGGGCGGAGAATTTGTGATGTTGTTATTAGCCGTTGCCGTATTTAGCATCATAGGCGACCTATTTGAATCCATGGTAAAACGTCAATCTGGGGTAAAAGACAGCGGTGATATATTCCCTGGTCACGGCGGAATGTTAGATCGTGTAGATGGCGTACTGGCCGCTTTGCCGGTAGCTAATTTTATTTTTATCATTCCCTTACTGATGATGCTGGCAACCCATCATGCTTAAGCGATAAGACCACGGCATGCACAAATTATGTATTTTGGGAGCTAGCGGCACCATAGGGCAAAACACCCTTGATGTGGTGCGTCAGCATCAGGATAAATTCCAGATTTTTGCTCTGTGCGCCAATCGCAATGTGGACACCATGTTGCAAGACTGTATTGAGTTCGCGCCAGCCTATGCGGTAATGATGGATAGCGCCGCTGCCACACAATTACAACAAGCTTTACAGCAACATGGTAGTGCTACACAGGTATTAGTTGGCATCAATGAAATGAGTCAGATTGCTTGCCACCCTGAAGTAGATTACGTCATGGCAGCCATCGTCGGAGCGGCAGGTTTATTGCCCGCTATCGCCGCAGCTAAAGCCGGCAAACGCATTTTGTTGGCCAATAAAGAAACCTTGGTCATGGCTGGGCATTTATTTATGCAGGCGGTGAAGCAGGGCGGTGCGCTGTTGCTGCCTATCGATAGCGAACATAACGCGATTTTCCAAGCGATGCCGCAAAATGGCGCGCTAACACTAGCGGAAAAAGGCATAAATAAAATCATTCTAACCGCTTCCGGCGGACCATTTCGCCACCTATCCAAAGCACAATTAGCTGAAGTCAGCGTGGCGCAAGCGCTGGCGCATCCGAATTGGGTAATGGGACCTAAAATTACCATAGACTCTGCTACCTTGATGAATAAAGGCTTAGAGGTGATAGAAGCGCATTGGTTGTTTAACGCGCAAATACAACAAATCGATGTGGTGGTGCATCCGCAAAGCATTATTCACTCTATGGTGGAATATGCAGATGGTTCGGTATTAGCTCAGCTAGGCACGCCCGATATGCGCACCCCTATTGCTTATGCGCTGGCATATCCAGAACGCATTAGCAGTGGTGTGAAAAGCTTAGACTTTACTCAATTAAGCAAATTAGAATTTGAACAACCCGATGAGCAACGCTTTCCTTGTTTGGCGCTTGCCTATCAAGCGCTTAAATTGGGTGGCACCGCCTCTGCGATTTTGAACGCAGCCAATGAAATTGCGGTCGATAGCTTTATTCATGGCAAAATTGCTTTTAATCATATTGCCGAATTAATAGAACGCGTGCTGTCGCAGATGAGCATAGACAAGGTAGCTAGCATAGAACAGCTATTGCAAGTCGATCAGCAAGCGAGAGCGTTAGCAAGTCAGTGGGTGGAGAAAAAAGCATGTTGATGTTATTGGCGTTTATTGTCGCGCTGGCATTACTGATCGTGATACACGAATTTGGTCATTATCAAGTGGCGAAATGGTGTGGCGTCAAGGTATTACGTTTTTCTATAGGCTTTGGTAAGCCTTTATTTGCCCGCCGTTTGGGGCAAGACCAAACCGAATTTATGGTCGCGGCTATCCCTATGGGCGGCTATGTCAAAATGTTAGATGAGCGGGAATTAGACGCCGATGAATTGGCTCAGCACGCACAACAATTACATCGCGCCTTCAATCGCCAATCTGTATATAAGCGCATCGCCATCGTGGCCGCCGGGCCTATTGCCAATTTATTACTAGCGATTGTGTTGTATTGGGGCTTAATCAGCCAAGGGGTCACCGGCTTTGCGGCCAACATCGCGCAGCCAGCGCCCAATACGCCAGCACAGATAGCAGGTTTCCAAGGTGGGCAAAAAATTATCAAGGTGGCAGACAAAACTATCGATTCTTGGCAGGATTTTCAATGGCAGTTATTGCAACGCTTACCTAGTCAACAAGCCATTGCCATTCAAGTGCAACAAAACGACCAATCCACCCAGTTATTACAGCTAGATGCAAGCAGCTTAAGCGCAGAGCAATTGGATGAAAATCTGATGCAGCACTTAGGTTTTAATTTACTTCAACCGCAAATTGCTGCAGTGATAGGCGTTATCCAAGAGGGTAGCGTGGCGCAAAAAGTGGGTTTGCAAGTGAATGATAGAATTTTGGCATTAAATGGTCATGCGATTGACTCATGGGGGCAATTAGTCGAGCGTGTGCACGCCATGCCTGGCCAAACTGTAAAACTAAAAGTGCAACGCGCAGGCCGCAGCTTAGATTTGACTGCTACTCTGCAGGCTGTCAATGAACACGGCGTAGCTACAGGAAAATTAGGGGTAGGTCCATTGGTAGATGAAGCTAGCATGAAGACTATGCTGGTGACTAAGCAGTTAGGGGTGGTGGCTGCCTTGCAAGAAGCGATGAGGAAAACTTGGCAAACATCAATATTTAGTTTGAAAATGCTTTTCAAAATGATTACTGGTCAGGCATCACTAAAAACCATCAGCGGCCCAGTCACCATCGCCAACTATGCTGGGCAAAGCGCGCATATGGGGCTGAAGCCCTATATTGCTTTTCTGGCTATTTTAAGTATTAGCTTGGGCGTTTTGAATTTACTGCCCATTCCTATATTGGATGGTGGCCACTTAATGTATTATACTGCTGAGATTATTAGGGGGCGGCCGCTATCAGACGCTTGGATGGTAGTTGGTCAGAAAGTTGGTTTTGTTATTTTGGGGGCGTTGATGGTGATAGCCCTTTTTAATGATTTCAGCAGATTAATCACGGGTTCATATTAATGGGTTTATTCCAACAATTTAAAAAATCAGCACAAAACATCTTACTGTTGGCGCTTTTAGCCTATCCTGCTGTTTCCTTCGCGATTACCCCATTTACCGTTAAAGATATCCGTGTTGAAGGTTTGCAGCGCACTGAGGCTGGCACAGTGTTTGGCTATTTGCCGGTTAAGGTGGGCGACACCATGGACGATGATAAAGCCACGCAAGCCATTAAATCTCTCTATAGCACCGGTTTCTTTAAAGATGTGCGTATCGAGGTTGAACAAGATGTGTTGGTGGTCTATCTGCAAGAAAGACCAGCCATCACCGAAATCAACTTAATCGGTAATAAATCATTCCCTAGCGACAAAATGAAAGACGGCTTAAAGCAAATTGGTTTAGCTGAAGGCCAAATTTTCGATAAATCTCTGTTGGAACGTGCCGAACAAGAAATCAAACGGCAATATCTCTCGCAAGGCAAATATTCTGCCAATGTTAAAGCTACCTCCAAGCCATTAGAGCGCAATCGCGTATTGGTTAAATTTGAAATCGAAGAGGGTCCAGTATCCAAAATTCGTGGCATCAACATTGTGGGTAACCAAATGTTTAGCGATGAAGAGCTTAAAGAGCAGTTTAAATTGACCACACCAGACTGGTTATCTTGGTGGACAAAAAATGACCAGTATTCTAAACAAAAACTTTCCGCTGACTTAGAAGCGCTTAAGTCTTTCTACATGAATCAAGGCTTTTTGGAATTTAATATCGACTCTACTCAAGTGTCCATTAGTCCTGATAAGCGCGATATCTACATCACAGCCAATATTACCGAAGGTGAAAAATACTCGGTGGGCGAATTAAAACTATCCGGCGATTTGATTATTGGCGAAGAAGAATTAAAAAACCTGATCAAATTAAAATCCGGTGAAACCTTTAACCGACAAATGCTTACTGAAACTACCAAAGCTATGAGTGAGCGTTTGAGTAACGAAGGTTATGCGTTTGCCAACGTGAATGCGGTGCCCGAAGTAGATAAAGAAAAACATATTGTCGGGTTTAACTTTATGGTCGACCCAGGTCGCCGCGTTTATGTAAGACGCATAGTGTTAGCAGGCAATACCAGAACCAAAGATGAAGTGTTGCGCCGTGAGATGCGTCAAATGGAGTCCTCTTGGTATGGCGGGGATAAGATTAAGCGTTCTAAACAGCGTCTAGAGCGTTTGCAATTCTTTAATGATGTGAATATTGAAACCCCAGCTGTGCCTGGTACTACAGACCAAGTGGACGTCAATATCAGCGTGACGGAGCGCTCTACAGGGAGTGTGATGTTCGGTGCTGGTTTATCTAGTGCTGAAGGTGTGATTTTGGGTGTCACGATTAATCAGGCCAACTTCTTGGGCACTGGTAATCGTGTTTCTGCTCAGGTCAATACCGGTCGAGTCAACACTGTGTATTCTTTAACTTATACCGATCCTTATTTCACCCCTGATGGTATCAGCCGCTCTTTTAACGTTTATCGTCGCGATATTGATACCAGTTTCTTAAGAACGGGTACCTATCAAACTTCATCTTACGGCGGTGGCGTTACTTTTGGTATGCCACTAAACGAACGTGATGCGATTTTGGCGGGTCTGTCTTTTGACTATACCGATGTTACCTTGAGCAAAGAAAGTCCACCAAATTGGATACGTTATTGCGGTTCTAATGCCTCTAGTGGCTGTACCAATTACTCATGGATGTTAAACACCGGTTGGTCGCACGATACCCGTGACAATATTATGTTCCCTAATGAAGGGGTATTCCAACGCGCTAACCTAGAAGTAGGCTTGCCAGGATTAGATTTGCAGTACTACAAAATGGACTACAAACACGCTTGGTATCAGCCATTATCTAAGTCATTTACCTTGATGCTAAATGGTGAAATTGGCTACGGCGCAAGTTATGGCGGCAAAGAATTCCCATTCTTTAAAAATTACTTTGTTGGTGGCGTAAACAGTGTGCGTGGTTATTTCCAAAGTTCTATCGGTAGCAGACTGACTGACACCTCGGGTAACTTTAATTTCTTCGAGGGTGGTACCAAACGTATTGTAGGGAATGCTGAACTATTCTTCCCTGTGCCTGGCTTAAAAGATTCCAGCCAATTCCGTCTGAGCACCTTTGTAGATACAGGTAGCGTATGGACAGAAAAAGCTAATATCAATTTGGGAGAATTGCGTTTCTCAGCAGGTTTTGGTGTTAGCTGGTTCTCACCCTTTGGGCCACTTAAAGTGTTCGTTGCTAAAGCCTTTAATGACCAAGAGACCGATAGAACTCAAGTATTCGGGTTCCAGATGGGTTCCCAATTTTAATTCAGTTAATTTAGGAGAAAAACGTGAGCAAATTACTTAAAGCAGTATTGATTTCAAGTCTGTTTCTAGCCAGTTACAGCACCCAAGCTGCAGAACTCAAAATTGGCTATGTACAGGTTGAAAAAATTCTGCAAGATGCCCCACAAACAACAGAAAGTAGCAAAAAATTAGAAAAAGAATTTGCTCCACGCTCTCAAGAGTTAGAGAAAATGCAAAAGCAAATTCGTGATATCGAAACGGCTTTGGACAAAGATAGTTTGACCATGTCAGAAACCGATAGAAAAAATAAAGAACGCGATGTTTCTAACCTGAAAATTGATTTTCAGCGCAAACAACGCGAATTAAGAGAAGACGTAACAATGCGTAAGAATGAAGAGCTATCCGCATTGCAAGACCGCATTAATAAAGCAGTCACTGCAGTTTCAGAAGCTGAAGGCTATGATCTTGTGGTTTATAGTGGTGTCGCTTATGCCAGCAAAAAGGTTGATATCACAGATAAAGTTTTAAAATCTCTAGGCAAGAAGTAAGTTTTGCTAAGTGAAGCGCTCCCTCAGTGACATCGTTAAATTACTAGGCGGCCACCTAGAGGGAGCAGATGTTGCAATTAATAAACTATCCTCACTCAGTCATGCGCAGAGTGGGGATATTTGTTTTTTTACTGATACAAAATATTCCCAAGCCTTAGCACAAAGCAAAGCAAGCGCAGTGATTATCGCGCCACAGCACCAACATCTTTCGCCCTTACCCAAAATAGTCGTGGATAATCCCTACGCCTATTTTGCCCAACTTTCCAGCTTATTTAATCCTGCTAAACACTATCCCAGCCATATTGCCCAATCAGCTTGTGTCGCGACCACAGCAGTAGTGCATAAGTCATGTTATATAGGCGAAAATGTGGTGATAGGAGAAAATTGTCATATCGCTGAGAATGTGGTGATTCAAGCTAATTGTGTGATTGGTGATGATGTCCATATTGGCGCTAATACAAAATTAGATGCTAATTGTGTGATTTATTATGCTTGTCAGATTGGTCAGCATTGCCATATTTTTTCTGGCGCAGTGATAGGTGCTGATGGTTTTGGTTATGCGCCACAGCATGATCAATGGATTAAGATTCCGCAAATTGGTAGGGTAGTGATTGGTAATCATGTGGATATTGGCGCAAATACCAGCATTGATAGAGGCGCACTAGATGATACGATTATTGGTGATGGTGTAAAACTAGATAATCAAATTCAAATTGGGCATAACTGTATTATTGGAGACCATACAGTAATTGCTGGATGTGTCGGAATCGCGGGTAGTGCTAAAATAGGCAAGCATTGCAGAATTGGTGGTGCGGCGATGATATTAGGCCATCTTGAAATTGCTGATAGGGTAACCATTTCTCCTGGAACCATGATTACCCGCTCGCTACTCGAAGCAGATACTTATACAGCGCTAATGCCATTTATGCGTCATGCTGAATGGCTAAAAATGGCAGCGGGCTTGAGAAAAATGTCTAATTTGACAGACAAAGTAAGCGCTCTAGAAAAGCAGCTGCAACAGTTAAATAAAGTTACTACTGATAAGAAAGATTGATATGAGTGAGCATGCTATAACCTCAATGGATATCCATGAAATTTTGGATCACTTGCCGCACCGATATCCATTTATGTTAATCGACCGCGTCCAGTCATTAGAACTGGGCAAAGAGATTGTTGCGATTAAAAATGTCAGCATGAACGAACCATATTTTCCAGGACATTTTCCCTATCACCCTGTGATGCCTGGTGTATTGATCGTTGAAGCCATGGCACAAGCTGCCGCCATCCTTTCGTTCAAGACTATGGGCGCTAAACCCAGTAGTGATGCGGTGTATTACTTTGCTGGAATTGATAGCGCACGCTTTAAGAAACCAGTATCACCAGGCGATCAATTAATTTTGCGAGTTAGCATAGACAGGATACTCAGGGGCATTTGGAAATACAAAGGGGTAGCCTTGGTAGATGATCAGGTGGTTGCTGAAGCCGAGATGATGTGTATTCTGAAGGAAATTAATAGTGACTAGAATTCATCCTACTGCCTTAGTAGATAGCAAGGCAGAGTTGGCTTCGGATGTAGAAGTTGGCCCTTTTTCATGTATAGGCCCTAAAGTGCGTATCGATAGTGGGAGCACTATTGGCGCTCATGTGGTAATACAAGGCAATACTCAAATCGGCAAAAATAACAGCATTTTTCAATTCAATTCACTAGGCGCAGTACCGCAAGACAAGAAATATAATCAAGAAGATACCCAGCTCATTATTGGTGATAACAACACCATACGCGAATTTTGCACCTTTAATCTAGGCACTGTGCAAGACCAAGGTATTACTAGAATTGGTAACGATAATTGGATTATGGCCTATGTGCATATCGCGCATGATTGTCAGGTTGGTAATCATGTCATTATGGCCAATAACTCATCACTTGCTGGTCATGTTGATATTCATGACTATGCCATCTTGGGTGGTTTCACTTTAGTGCATCAGTTCTGCAAAATTGGTGCGCACGTAATTACTGCCGTTGGCTCTGTGATATTCAAAGATGTTCCTCCTTATGTCACTGCTTCTGGTTATGATGCCAACCCGCATGGCATTAATGCCGAAGGGCTTAAGCGCAGAAATTTCTCTGCCGATACCATACTCAATATCAAGCGCGCTTATAAAGCGCTTTATCGCAATGGATTGAGCTTAGACGAAGCCAAAACAGAATTGGTGCAGATGTCCAAACAATGCCCAGAAATCGCTGTGATGGTGGATTTCTTAAACCAATCTAGCCGCGGAATTATTCGTTAGTCCTATGTCCACTGTTGTCGCCATCGTTGCCGGTGAGGCCTCTGGGGATTTGATTGGCAGTCGGCTGATGCAGCAACTGCGCAAAAAATACCCTGAAATCCGTTTTATAGGAGTAGGCGGCCCATTAATGCAAAGCGCTGGGTTGCAGGTGTTGTTTCCCTATCAACGACTGGCTTTACACGGCTTTGGTTGGGATGTGCTTAAACAAGTGCCTAGCTTAATTTGGCAACGCAGAAAATTGGCCAAGCAGATTTTATCGCAACAGCCCGCTCTGTTTAT
This sequence comes from uncultured Methylophilaceae bacterium, assembly GCA_964398195.1. Classification (GTDB taxonomy): domain Bacteria; phylum Pseudomonadota; class Gammaproteobacteria; order Burkholderiales; family Methylophilaceae; genus RFPI01. Next base: position 8,851 of record CAYNLW010000006.1, read on the forward strand.
CGGTGTTGATGCGCCTGATTTCAATCTATCTCTAGAAGCCTATTTAAAAAAACACGGTGTTCCTACAGTGCACTATGTGAGCCCCTCTATTTGGGCATGGCGTAAGGGCAGGATAGGCAAGATAGTGCGCAGCGTAACGCATCTACTGACCTTGTTTCCGTTCGAAGCGGATTATTACCGAGGCTACAATATCAAGGTTGATTATGTAGGCCATCCCTTAGCCGATGCATATTCATTGATTCCACATGCCAATCAAGCGCGGAATACGCTGGCACTGGCGCCATCAAATCAGGTGATTGCCATATTGCCTGGCAGCCGCATCAGTGAGGTCAATCAGCTGGCCGACAGCATGTTAGAAACCATATTCTTAGTTGCACAAGATTGTCCTAAAGCGGTCTTTTTGGTGCCCTTGGTGAATCGGGAAACCAAACAGTTGTTTGAGTCTAAGATGTATCAAAGTTTTGAAAAAAAACAACAATGGCCTGATATTCGGGTGATGTTTGGTCATGCCAAGTTAGCCATGGAAGCCTCTGATGTGGTTTTGGTCGCCTCTGGCACAGCCACGCTAGAAGCGGCTTTGCTTAAGAAGCCTATGCTGATTACTTACAAAGTGTCTTGGTTGAGTTGGCAGATTTTGCGTCATTTAAGATATTTGCCCTATGTCGGCTTGCCCAATATTTTATTAGGCGATTTTGTCGTGCCTGAATTGCTGCAATCCGAGGCTAAGCCTGCCAAGTTGGCGGCGCAGTTGATTGATTTATTGCATAACAAGGAAAAGCGCAAACAGATCAGCGATGCTTTCTCGGCTCTGCATAAATCGCTCAGACAAATTACTGACGCCAAAGTCCTCGCTGTCATAGAACAATATCTGAAATGAATGCGGCCTTAATCGCAGGGGTTGATGAAGCGGGCAGAGGTCCTTTAGCTGGGGCCGTATTTGCGGCAGCGGTGATTCTAGATCCGCAGCACACGATCAGTGGCTTGGCAGATTCCAAAACTATTTCAGAAAAAAAGCGCAATGCCTTATTTAATCAAATTCAGCAATCCGCCTTGGCTTGTGCGATAGCCAGCGCCTCAGCGCAGGAAATTGATGAGATTAATATTCTGCAAGCCTCTTTATTAGCCATGAAACGGGCAGTAGAAAAGCTGGCTATCACCCCTAATCAAATTTTAGTCGATGGCTTATATCTGCCCAAAGTGAATATAGCAGGCCAAGCAGTGGTCAAAGGCGATAGTTTGCATGCATGTATCTCAGCCGCGTCTATATTGGCTAAGGTGGCAAGGGACGAGGAGTTATATCAATTAGATAAGCTCTATCCGCAATATGGGTTTGCTGCCCATAAAGGTTATCCAACCAAATTACATCTAGAAAAAATTCAACAATATGGTGTGCTTCCTATACACCGCAAGACCTTCGCGCCCATCAAGCAAATGCTACAGCAAGGCTAACCAAGTAGTAGGAATATAGTCGCTTGCTTATGCAGCTCTGGCGCTGCTTGTTGCTTCCATTGTTGTATGGTTTTGCTGACTATCCACTCATCAGACATGGTGATATTTTTAGCCACACAAAGATAGGTATTGGCTTTGCAAGTGGCTAACAAGTCGGCGAATAAATGTTGATTTCGATAAGGCGCTTCAATAAAAATTTGCGTTTGATGTTTAACTTTAGATTCTTGTTCTAATTCAATAATTTTCTTAATTCGCAATTCTTTTTCAACCGGTAAATAACCATAAAAACAGAATTGTTGTCCATTTAAACCAGAAGCCATCAAGCTCAGCAAAATCGAAGAAGGTCCTATCAATGGCTGTACTTGTATGCCATGCGCTTGGGCTAGTTTAACCAAGTCCGCCCCCGGGTCTGCCACCGCAGGGCAGCCAGCTTCGGAAAGCACGCCTAGCTGATGTCCTTGCAACAAGGGTTGCATCAGCTGTTGCAAATCTGCCGCGCTTCTATGTTCATTGAGCGTGCTGAAATGTAGTTCTCTGATGGGGGTAGGGTGTTGTATGGCGGTGAGAAAATGTCGCGCGCTTTTTTCATTTTCCACCACAAAATACTGCAACTGGTGGATTTGTTGAATCACATGGCGAGGTAAAAAATGATCTGCTGGCTGCGCCCCTAACCAATTAGGCACTAGCAATAGCTTGGCAGAGGCTGGTGCACTAGATGACATCGACACCTTCGTTGCTGAGCATAGACACCAATGCAATTAACGGCAGGCCAACCAAGGCATTCGGGTCATCGCCACGAATATATTCGATCAATGCAACGCCTAACCCCTCTGATTTGGCGCTACCAGCGCAATCATAAGGCTGTTCTATGCGCAAATAGCGTTCGATTTGCTGGGCTGTCAACGGGCGAAACTTTACTTCGATATCAATCACGCTAGCTTGAGTATGGCCAGTTTCAGCGTTAAACAGGCATATTCCGCTATGAAAGATAATCGCATGGCCTTGCATATTGGATAATTGTTTAAAGGCATTTTCGTGGCTTAATGGCTTGCCCATGGCCTGACCGGCAAAACTGGCAACCTGATCACAGCCGATGACCAAGGTATTGTGATGTTCCACTACAATCGATTTGGCTTTCTCGATAGACAATCTTAATGCAGTCTGCTTGGGCGTTTCGTTTTGCAGCGCTGTCTCGTCTATATTGGGCGATATCACTGAAAACTGCAGACCTAATTGCTGTAGCTGTTTTTTGCGGTAGATAGAGGAGGAGGCTAGGACTAAATGTTTCATGATAAAAAAACCGACTATTCGTCGGTTTTTCTCCTAGTCTGGTTGAATTTCTAGCAATGACTCATCAGGCGTCACACTATCGCCTTTTTGCACATGAACAGCCACCACTACGCCTGATTTAGCAGCTTGGATTTCGTTTTCCATTTTCATCGCTTCAATCACTAATACTGGTGCACCGGCTTGCACTTTGTCGCCAGCTTTGACTTTAACTTCGACGATAGTGCCCGGCATGGCCGTGGTCACGCAACCCGCATGGGTAGGGCGTGGACGACCGCTGCTGGTAGTGGCAACGGTTTTCTTCTTTTGCGTTCCGCTAGCAGCTTTGCTATTTACTTCAATTTCGCTCAGCGTTTCTACTATCACTTCCTCAGCAATCCCATCGACAGATACGTAATAAGGACGCTTTTCCTCGCCAGCATGGCCACTGCCAGTTAATTTGACATGGAAAGTTTCACCATGCAGGGTGATATTGAATTCATTTGGCGCATATCTCGCCTCATTGACGGCAGCCGCTTCTTTGCTCAGCAAAGGCTCAGGTTTCAAGCTATTGGCATTGCGCTCTTTTAAGAAAGTGGTGGCCAAATCTGGGAACATGGCATAAGTCAGCACATCTTCTTGAGATTTAACCAAGGCTTCACATTCTTGTTTTAGCTTATCCAATTCGTCTTCTAGCAAATCGGCAGGTCTGCACTCGATTACTGGGCTATTGCCTACTGCCAAACTACGCACAGACTCGTTAAGTTTGCCGGGTGCCTTACCATATTGGCCAAGTAAATAGCTCTTTACTTCATTGGTGACTGATTTATAACGCTCGCCAGTCATCACGTTTAACACCGCTTGCGTCCCTACGATTTGAGAAGTAGGGGTCACTAATGGCGGGAAGCCCAAGTCTTCTCTGACTCTAGGAATTTCCTGTAATACTTCATCCATGCGATTGAGCGCACCTTGTTCTTTTAGTTGATTGGATAAGTTGGAGATCATGCCACCAGGCACTTGATTGACCAGCACGCGGGTATCCACGCCGGTGAACTCACTCTCAAATTGCCAATACTTTTTACGCACTTCTTTGAAATAGGCGGTCACTTCTTGTAGCGCTGCCAAGTCTAATCCGGTGTCATATTCGGTGCCTTTAAAGGCCGCTACGATACTTTCAGTAGTGGGATGGCTAGCGCCTTCCGAGAAAGAGGAGTTGCATGTATCAATCAGCGTCGCGCCGTTTTCTACGCCACGCAACATACACATGCTAGCTAAACCAGAAGTGGCATGGCTATGCAAATGCACAGGCACGCTAACCGCTTGGCTAATCGCTTTGACGATAGCAACAGTCATTTGTGGCGTGAGTAAGCCAGCCATATCTTTAATGGCGATGGTATCAGAGCCCATTTCTTCTAATTGCTTAGCCATGGCGACAAAATAGGCCACATCATGCACTGGGCTAGTGGTGTAGGCGATAGTGCCTTCAGCGTGTTTTTTGGCTTTTTTTACTGCTTCAATAGAGACGCGCAGATTACGTACATCATTCATGGCATCAAAAATACGAAAAACATCGACCCCGTTATCAGCAGATTTTTGGATAAACGCTTTGACCACATCATCAGAATAGTGGCGGTAGCCAAGTAAGTTCTGGCCGCGCAGCAACATCTGCAAAGGCGTATTAGGAATGGCCTTTCTTAGCTTGCTTAATCTTTCCCAAGGGTCTTCCTTAAGAAAACGCACACAAGCGTCAAAGGTGGCGCCGCCCCAAGCTTCTAAAGACCAAAAGCCTATCGAGTCTAATTTGCCACAAATCGGCAGCATGTCTTCAGTACGCATACGAGTAGCGATTAAAGACTGATGACCATCGCGCAACACCAATTCAGTTATCTGTATTTTTGCCATAATTTACCAACATCTATATAAAAATTTTAAGTGCCTTCATGCGCTGCGATAGCCGCAGAAATAGCGGCTGCAATCAGCTCAGGAGGGAAGCCTGTGGCGTAATTCACTAGCTCTGGGTGAGATTCCACAAAGCTAGTATTAAAGTTTGCCGATTGAAAATCGGGGTGTTTCAAAATCTCTTGGTAATACGGAATAGTAGTTTTAACCCCATACACCAACATATCGTTCAATGCGCGTCTGCCGCGCTCAATCACGCTATGCCAATCCAATGCCCATACTGTCAATTTGGCGCACATAGAATCATAGTAGGGGGGAATGACATAACCACTATAAATCGCTGCATCCATTCTGACACCAGGACCGCCAGGCGCGTAATAGCGAGTGATTTTACCAAAGCTAGGCAGAAAATCATTCTTAGGATCTTCAGCATTGATACGAAACTCCATGGCAAAGCCACGATAGCCCACTTCTTCTTGCTTGTATTGCAGCGGTTGTCCATCTGCGATACGAATTTGTTGTTGCACAATATCGATGCCAGTAATGGTCTCGGTCACGGTGTGTTCTACTTGCAGGCGAGTATTCATCTCCATAAAGTAGAAAGTGTTATCAGCATCTAATAAAAATTCCACCGTACCGGCATTCTCGTAACCCACCGCTTTAGCTGCTTTAACGGCGAGATTACCTATATATTCGCGTTGCGCCTCGCTTAATTGTGGGGAGGGGGCAATTTCAATCAGTTTTTGATTGCGTCGTTGAATAGAGCAATCACGCTCAAATAGATGAATGACATTGCCATGCGAATCGCCTAATACTTGCACTTCAATATGCCTAGGATTAACCACGCATTTTTCTAAGAAAACCTCTGGTTTGCCAAAAGCTTTGCTAGCTTCTGAAATCACGCGGTCGTAATTGCCGATTAATTCTTTTTCGTCGTTACAGCGTCGTATGCCGCGTCCGCCGCCGCCATTGGTGGCTTTCAGCATGACTGGATAGCCGATTTGCTTGGCTAGTTGTATGGCTTCTTGGACATTTTCTAGATTGCCATCACTGCCGGGGGTACAAGGAATACCCGCATCTATCATGGCTTTTCTAGCTTCGATTTTGTCGCCCATTTGACGAATGACATCGGAATTCGGACCGATAAATTTAATGCCACGTCTAGCGCAGATTTCTGCTAATTCTGGGTTTTCGGAAAGAAAGCCATAGCCGGGATGCAATGCATCACAGCCGGAAGCAACGGCGATATTGACGATATTGTGCGCGTTCAGATAGCCAACGACAGGATCAGAACCTATGTTATAGGACTCATCGGCTTTCTTTACATGAAGCGCATGGCGGTCAGCATCTGAATAGATAGCAACCGACTTAATACCCATCTCAGAGCAAGCTCTGACGATACGGACAGCAATTTCGCCACGATTGGCAACAAGAATTTTTTTAATCACAGTAAACCCAAATTATTAATAAAACTAAAGTGCATTTTTGAGACCGTTTTTTTGACACAAAATCCTTTAAATTATATCATGCGCGCCTTATGACTGCACAGCACATCATCAATCACATTGAATTTTCAAGGAAATCTCAGAAAATTCATGATACAATCGCGCTTTCGTTTTTTTCGCGACTTTCTAGTCAACTTGCCTCTAGTGATGCAACTCTGACGTGGTCGCTTGAAGGACAGGCTGCCAGCCCTGAAAACGATAGGCCTAGATTGATACTGAATATGATTGCAGAGATGCAATTAGTATGCCAAAGATGTCTAAAGCCTATGCCTTACACCATCAATCAAGAGCAGATATTTGAGCTAGTGAATGATGAGGCTGAAATACCTCTAGAGGATCATCCGCAACACGATTACCTAGTGATTTCACCTGCGTTTGATGTGTTGCAACTGATAGAAGATGAATTAATTTTGGCTTTACCTTATGCGCCCAAACACGATGCAGAATGTAAGCCTGATGGCGTAGAAGATTTTAAGCAAGCGAATAGTGCGTTTGCGGTACTAAAACAACTGCGCAACTGAACATTTTAAGAGTAATTTTTTTTAGTTTTTTAGCTAGGCATCCATGTCCTAGATATTTGAGGAGTAATTATGGCCGTTCAACAAAACAAAAAGTCTCCGTCTAAACGCGGTATGCACCGTTCTCACGACTTTCTGACTAATCCACCTTTGGCAGTAGAGCCAACCACTGGTGAGGTTCACTTGCGCCATCACGTCAGCCCAAACGGCTTCTATCGTGGTCGTAAAGTGATGCCTGCCAAGGGCGAATAATTCTTAAGATTATTCAATTATCAAGCCATGAAGTCTTAGACTTTATGGCTTTTTTCATGGATTTTTCTTAGAACGTTGACGATGACAGTTACCATTGCAATCGATGTAATGGGTGGTGATCATGGTGCTAAAGTCACCGTGCCTGCAACACTTTCCTTTCTCAAACGCAACCCAGATGTGCATATTATTCTGGTCGGCAATCAATCATTGATACAACAAGCATTGGCCGAACATAAGGCTGATGCGCATGGGCAAATCACCATACAACACGCTAGCGAAGTGGTGGAGATGGACGAGTCTCCTCAAAGTGCGTTAAAAAACAAAAAAGATTCTTCTATGCGAGTGGCGATTAATCTGGTCAAAGAAGGTCGTGCAGCGGCTTGCGTCAGCGCTGGCAATACCGGCGCATTGATGGCTACCGCAAGATTTGTATTAAAGACTTTGGCCGGTATAGACAGGCCAGCCATTGCGGCAGCGCTGCCGAATGAAAAAGGCACCACTTATATGCTGGACCTAGGCGCCAATGCAGATTGCACACCAGAGCATTTGCTACAATTTGCCATTATGGGCGCCATGCTAGTGAACTGTGTTGAGCATATCGACAATCCTAGCGTGGGCTTGTTGAATATAGGCTCGGAAGATATCAAAGGCAACGAAGTGGTCAAGCGCGCAGCGGAACTGCTAAGAAATAGCCAATTGAATTTTTATGGCAATATCGAAGGTGATGATATTTATTTAGGCACTACCGACTTAGTGGTCTGTGATGGCTTTGTTGGCAATGTCGCGCTAAAAACCTCAGAGGGCTTGGCGCATATGATTAGCGCGTTTTTAACACGTGAATTTAAGCGTAATCTGTTTACTAAAATTGCCGCCTTAATGGCCATGCCTGTGATTAAAGCGTTTAAGAAAGATTTAGACCCTAGGCGCTATAATGGAGCAAGTTTCCTAGGGCTACGTGGGGTAGTGGTGAAAAGTCATGGTGGTACTGATGCGTTTGGCTTTGAATTTGCCATTATGAAAGCCGTTGAAGAAGCCAGAAACAATATCGTAGAGAAAATTTCAGCTCAGTTAGATTTAGCGCAGCTAAGCGCAAATGCAACTCCGAATCAAGATTAATACTCTAATATTATCAATAATTTAAGCAACCTTTTTGAAGTAAAGGCTTTAATATGACAGCAGCAGCAAGATACGCTCGGATTACAGGAACTGGCAGTTATTTGCCCGAGAAAATTCTTACCAATGCTGATTTAGAAAAAATGGTTGATACCACCGATGAATGGATTTTCTCCCGCACTGGTATCCGCAAAAGACATATTATCGATGCACAACAAACTACCACCGATATTGCGGTGATCGCCGCGCAACGCGCTATTCAAGCGGCAGGCATCGAACAATCGGCGATAGATTTAATTATCTTTGCCACCACCACCCCAGACCGCACCTTTCCAAGCTCTGCCTGCATCTTGCAGAAGAAGATGGCCATGCATGAGTGCCCAGCATTCGATATTCAGGCGGTTTGTAGCGGTTTTGTGTATGCCTTATCCGTCGCCGATCAATTTATACGCTCAGGCATGTCCTCTTGCGCGCTGGTCATTGGTGCTGATGCGATGTCACGCATCACCGATTGGACCGACCGCAGCAACTGTATTTTGTGGGGCGATGGGGCGGGGGCAGTGATAGTGCAAGCCAGTGATAGCGCCGGCATACTTTCCTCGCACATCCATGCCGATGGCAGTCATATTGATTTATTGACTGTGCCGCAAGGGGTGACCGATATGAATGGGGATAGAACCATTAAAATGGAAGGCAATGCGGTATTTAAAATGGCTGTGAATACGCTAGATGCCATTGTCGATGAAACCTTGGCTGCCAATCATATGAGCAAAGCCGATATCGACTGGCTGGTGCCGCATCAAGCGAATATCCGTATTTTGCAATCCACCGCCAAGAAGCTAGGCATGAGCATGGATAGAGTAGTGGTGACCGTGGACGAACACGGCAATACCTCTGCCGCTTCTATCCCATTGGCGCTGGATGTGGCAGTGCGTGATGGACGGATTAAAAAAGATGAAATCATCTTAATGGAAGCATTTGGTGGCGGCTTTACTTGGGGCTCTGTGCTGCTCAAGTTTTAATGGCAAGCGCCTGCTGGCGCTTTCTTCAGTGCTACCTTTAAGCAAGCCAGATAAGGTTTTGATATTTTTGGAGTGGATATGCAATTTGCCATGTTATTTCCCGGTCAAGGGTCGCAGTCTGTAGGCATGATGAACGGATTAGCCGACTTTGCCATCGTGAAACAAACTTTTCAGCAAGCCTCAGATATTTTGCAGCAAGACTTTTGGGCAATGGCAACAGAAGCCAACGAGTTGCTCAATCAAACCAGCCATACACAACCTTTAATGCTAACGGCTGGTATAGCCACTTGGCGTCTTTGGCAGTCTGAAGTCGGCCTGCAGCCCGGTCTGATGGCGGGTCATAGCTTGGGTGAATATAGCGCTTTAGTGGCTGCAGGGGTGTTAAGTTTTGAGGATGCTTTGCCATTGGTGAAATATCGTGCTGAGGTAATGCAAAATGCGGTTGCCGAAGGTGTTGGTGCGATGGCAGCGATACTTGGGCTGGCTGATGAGGAGGTTAACCAAGTTTGTCAGCAAGCCGCGCAAGATCAAGTGTTAGAGGCCGTGAATCTGAACTCGCCCGGACAAGTGGTGATTGCAGGGCATAAAGCAGCGGTAGAACGAGGCATGGAATTAGCTAAACAAAAGGGCGCTAAACGCGCTTTATTATTGCCGGTTAGCGTGCCTTCTCATTGCGCATTGATGAAGCCAGCCGCGCAACAGCTGGCGCAATATTTGGCGGATATTCAGCTCAATAGCGCCAATATTGCCGTGCTGCAAAATGCGGATGTAGCCAGTTTTACTAGCGCAGAGCACATCAAACAAGCGCTGGTAAAACAACTGTATAGCCCAGTCAGATGGGTAGAAACGATACAAAAAATGCGTCAGCACGATATTGCTTATGCCCTAGAGTGCGGTCCTGGCAAGGTGCTGACAGGCTTGAATAAGCGCATAGTAGAAGACTTTGCCTGTCTTGCTTTAATCAGCCAAGACAGCATTAGCGAAGCAAAAACATTACTCAGTGCATCATAGGGAGAAACCATGTTACAAGGTCAAATTGCATTAGTTACTGGCGCTAGTCGCGGCATAGGCGCCGCTATTGCACAGGCGCTAGGCGAGCAGGGCGCAGTAGTGATAGGCACTGCCACCAGTCAAGCCGGCGCAGAGGAGATTAGCCTAGCGCTTAAACAAGCCAATATTCAGGGCGCTGGCATGGTGCTAGACGTCAATGATGGGCAACAAATCGAGCAATTATTGCAACAGATTAACCAACAATTTGGCGATGTCAGCATATTGGTCAATAACGCCGGCATTACCAAAGACACCCTGCTTATGCGTATGTCCGAAGATGATTGGAATAGTGTGATTTCCACTAATCTGACCTCGGTGTTCAGAATGTCGCAAGCAGTGTTGCGCCCCATGATGAAAGCCAGAACTGGCCGTATTATCAGCATTTCGTCCGTGGTCGGCCATATGGGCAACGCGGGGCAAACCAATTATTGCGCTACCAAAGCAGGTATTTCTGGGTTTACCAAATCTTTAGCCAAAGAATTGGGTAGCAGAAATATTACTGTGAACTGCGTGGCGCCAGGCTTTATTGATACCGATATGACTAGAGAATTATCGGAAGAACATAAAAACAGCCTGTTACAACATATTCCATTGGCTAGATTGGGTTCTGATAAAGATATTGCCGCAGCGGTGGTATTCTTAGCTTCTCCATCAGCCGCTTATATCACTGGCGAGACCTTGCACGTGAATGGTGGAATGTATATGGCGTAAGCTTGTACTAAGTTTTTTGTAATCCTGCCGCTTTTTGTTAAAATGGCAGGGCTTTTTAAGCGTATTTATATAAAATTTAAGGGGTAAAAAGATGTCCGACATCGAACAACGCGTTAAAAAAATTGTTGTAGAACAATTAGGTGTAGAAGAAGCCAACGTTAAAAACTCATCTTCTTTTGTTGATGATCTGGGTGCAGATTCTCTCGACACAGTTGAATTAGTGATGGCACTTGAAGAAGAATTCAACTGCGAAATTCCTGATGAAGAAGCAGAAAAGATCACCACTGTTCAACAAGCGATTGATTACGTCAACGCACATTTAAAATAATCTTTTTTTCTTGGAGTCACTTTGTCCAAGCCTCTCAACGGGTCTAAACGACGCGTAGTTGTAACCGGTTTAGGTGTTGTATCCCCAGTTGGCAATAATGTTGCTACTGCCTGGAACAACATTCTAGCCGGTCAATCCGGGATTACTCGAATCAGCAAATTCGATCCCTCCCAGTTCTCATCGCAAATTGCAGGTGAAGTGAAAGACTTTGATGTCAGTCAATTTCTGCCTGCCAAAGATGCACGCCGTATGGATACTTTTATTCAATATGGCTTGGTGGCTGGGATTGAGGCTTTTAAAGACTCCGGATTAGAAGTCACCGAGCAAAACGCTGAACGTATAGGCGTATCCATAGGCTCTGGTATTGGTGGTTTAAGATTAATCGAAGAAACCAACGATATTTATGACGAAGGTGGGCCGAGAAAGATTTCACCTTTCTTTATTCCAGGCACCATCATCAATATGATTTCCGGCAATTTATCCATTATGTTTGGCTTTAAAGGGCCCAATGTATCCATCGTTACCGCTTGTACTACCGGCACCCATTCTATCGGTGATGCCGCGCGTATGATTGAATATGGCGATGCAGATGTGATGATTGCCGGTGGCGCCGAAGCAGCGATTACCGAGTTATCGGTGGGCGGCTTTGCTTCTGCCCGTGCTTTATCCGCCAGAAATGATGACCCTGCCACCGCCAGTCGTCCTTGGGATAAAGAGCGTGATGGATTCGTGATCGGTGAAGGTGCCGGCGTAATGGTGTTAGAGGAATACGAGTCTGCTAAAAAACGTGGCGCCAAAATCTATGCTGAATTAGTGGGCTATGGCATGAGTGCTGATGCCTATCATATGACTGCGCCCAATATGGATGGCCCACGTCGTTCTATGCGTAACGCATTGAATAATGCTGGCGTCAATCCTGATCAAGTGCAGTTTATCAATGCGCACGGCACTTCAACCCCGTTGGGTGATACCAATGAGAGCAATGCCATTAAAGCCGCGTTTGGCGAGCATGCATATCAATTAGTGGTCAATTCCACTAAGTCCATGACTGGGCACTTATTAGGCGGCGCTGGCGGATTAGAATCGGTTTTCACCGTGTTATCCCTGCATCATCAAGTTTCCCCACCTACCATCAACATCTTTAATCAAGATCCTGATTGCGATTTGGATTACTGTGCCAATCAAGCGCGTCAAATGCACATAGAATACGCGCTGAAAAACAACTTTGGTTTTGGCGGAACCAATGGTTCTTTGTTATTCAAAAAAATCTAATTTTTTCTAACCCATCTCGACACTAGCGTGATGACCGCCCAGCCCAATCAAAACGCAGTGCTTATTAATGGCCAAGCAGCAGATGCTATCCCTGTCAGCGATAGAGGCTTGGCTTATGGCGATGGGGTGTATCGCACCTTTTTAATTCAAGCCAAAACACCATTATTGTGGTCACAGCAATATCAAAAATTGTCTGCTGACTGCGCCAAACTAGCTTTGCAACTGCCGCCGCAAAGCCAATTACTGGCTGAGATACAGCAACTATGCCCTGACCATGGCGATTATGTAGGCAAAGTCATGGTGACACGGGGGCTTGCTGGGCGTGGCTATCAAATTCCTCCGCAGTTTGAATGTAATCGCATTGTCATGCTCAGCCCTTATGTGGCGCCACAAGCGCGTATTCAACAGGGCTTGAATATGTTTGTCTGCCAATTACGCTTGGCAACACAACCCAGCTTGGCAGGCATCAAGCATCTTAATCGCTTAGAAAATGTGTTGGCGCGCAGCGAAAATAGCGCCCCTGATATGCACGAAGGGCTATTGCTGGATATGCAAGATCAGGTTATCGAGTGCACCTCGGGTAATCTATTTGCCCGCTATCAAGATCAACTGATTACCCCAGCGCTCAGCCATTGCGGGGTGGCAGGGGTGATGCGCGATTGGTTATTGGACAATGCAGCGCAATTTGGCTTGCAGGCCAAAGTAGGGGAGTTGCATCTAGCGCAATTATTGCTGGCAGATGAGCTAATCATGACAAATAGTGTGCTGGGGGCGATACAGATTAAGCAAATTCAGCATAAAATTTGGCCAGCGCTATCGCTGGCGCAACAGATACGCAACTTGTTAATCAAGCAGTGATAGATAGCTACATCGCTAAATTGGAATTGATGCATGAAATTGATTAAAAAATTATTTAAATTATTGTTTATCTCAGCCTTGCTAGGATTGCTGTGGTTGGGCTATGTGGCGCAATCGACCATTAACCCAGTAGATAAAAATCAAACCTTTGAAATTGAGGTAGGCACCAATTTCCGCAGCATATGCCAGCAACTAGTGCAGCAAGGCATTATCAGCCATCCACATAGCCTAGAAATACTAGCTAGACTGATACAGCAAGACAAACAAATCAAAGCCGGCATCTACGGCATTAAGCCTGGCATCAATCATTGGCAGTTGATTAATCAATTGACCTCTGGGCTAGATAACCAAGCCAGCATCACCTTTATTGAGGGCTGGAATTTTGCTGAAATGCGGCAGGCACTGAATAAAAACGAACATATCAAGCATATGACCATGGCAGAAACGGATAGAAAAATTTTGCAGGATGTAGGCGCCAATGAAAGCTATCCTGAAGGGCTGTTCTATCCCGATACCTACTATTTCAATCCCAATACCAGCGATAGAGAAATCCTTAAACGCGCTTACCAAACCATGCAGAAAAAGCTGTTGCGCGAATGGGAAACCCGCTCGCAAGGCTTGCCCTACCAGTCGCCTTATGAGGCTTTGATTATGGCCTCTATCATAGAAAAAGAAACCGGCAAGGCCAGTGAGCGCAAGTTAATTGCCGGGGTATTTATCAACCGTTTGAAAATAGGCATGCGCCTGCAAACCGACCCTACCGTTATCTATGGCATGGGGCAAAGTTTTAATGGCAATATCCGCAAAGCCGACTTGCTAAAAGATACGCCGTATAACACTTATACCCGCGACGGCATGCCGCCTACTCCTATTGCCATGCCGGGCTTGGCCTCGATTCAAGCAGCGCTCAACCCTAGCATGACCGACGCCTTATACTTTGTGGGTAAAGGCGATGGTAGTCATCAATTTAGCCGCACCCTGTCTGACCACAATCATGCGGTCACTCAATATCAAATCAGGAAAAAATAGTGCAAGCCAAGTTCATCACCCTAGAAGGCATGGATGGCGCTGGCAAAAGCACCCATATTCCATTTATTCAACAGTTGCTGATAGAGGCTGGGCATCAAGTGGTTTCCACGCGTGAGCCGGGCGGCACGCCTTTGGGCGAACAGCTGCGAGCAATATTATTAAATCAAGCCATGCATGTCACAACCGAGACACTGCTAATGTTTGCCGCGCGTGCCGAGCACTTACAACAAGTGATACTGCCCGCATTGGCGCAGGGCAAAAGCGTATTATGCGATCGCTTTACCGATGCCACCTTCGCCTACCAAAGCGGCGCCAAAGGCTTGTCAGGACAGAAGGTGGCGGATTTAGAGCGTTGGGTACAAGACCAAACGCAACCGCATATGACCTTGCTATTTGATGTGCCGGTCGAAGTCAGTCAGGCGCGCTTATCCAATGCACGCAGCCCAGACAAATTTGAACGGGAATCGGCAGAATTTTTTAAACGCATACGCGAGGCTTATCTTGCCCGCGCACAAGCGAACCCACAGCGCATAGTGATTATCGATGCCAATCAAAGCATCGCACAGGTGCAACAACAGATACGTTTGGCTTTGCAAAAGCCTTAACGCGCTTAGCCCACCATGAGCATTTATCCTTGGCAATTCACCCAATGGCAACGCCTTCAGCAGCAAGGCGATAAGCTGCATCATGCCTTATTGCTGACAGGAGAGCAGGGGATAGGCAAGCAAACGTTTGCTGAAGCCCTGGTGCAATCGCTGCTATGTGCTCAGCCACAAGCGGATGGCATGGCCTGTAATAGCTGCCAAAACTGCCACTTATTGAATGCCGGCAACCATCCTGACTTTAAGCGTATTAGCGTTGTGCAAGAGGATGACGATACTGACGAAGATAAGAAAAGCGGCGCCAAGAAAAGCCAGATCCTGATTCATCAGATTCGTGAATTGCAAGATTTTCTCGCCATCAGCAGCCATCAAGGACGTAAATTAATCTTGATACATCCGGCAGAAGCCATGAATATGGCGGCTGCCAACGCATTGCTGAAAATGCTAGAGGAGCCACCAGACAACGCTTTCTTTATCTTACTCAGCCATCATTACAAAAAACTGCCAGCCACCATACGCAGTCGTTGCCAGCAAGTGATCATGCCATTGCCTGAGCAAGCGATCGCCTTGCAATGGCTGCAACAACAGCGTGCGGATATTTCGCTACAGCAATTAAAATACGCCGGCGGTAGTCCGCTTAAAGCCTTGCAGCTAGAGGAATACCAAGAATGTAATCAACTGCTAAGCTTGCTCAGCCAAGCAGGACAAATGGATATTTTTCAGGCGGTCAGCGTCAGTGCAGTGCTAAAAATGCCGCTAACTGTGCTGGTATTACAAAAGTGGCTGCATGACTTATTAGCTAGTCAACAAGGCATCGCGCAGCGCTACCATAGCTTGGCAGAAGAAAAAATGCAGGCGCTAGCTCGCCAGCTTGAAACGGCAGCCGCGCTAAAGTTTGTCGATCAGCTGAATTACTTCGCGCGACATAGCCAACACCCGTTGAACCAAGAGTTACAATACGAATCTATTTTTTTAAATTATGTTCAGCTATTTAAAAGTTAAGTTTTTTAAAGCGATAATTTGAAAATGGTTGATAAGCAAAATGGACCAGCAAACCATGGATAGTAATATAAGTAATAGTCATGCAGGGAATAGCCATACAGGCTTGAGCCACACAGGCTTTATAGACTCTCACTGTCATCTCAATTTTCCTGCGCTAGCCCAGCAGTTACCGACGTTGCGCGCCAATATGCAAGAAAATCAGGTGACGCATGCCTTATGTATATCAGTCAATTTGCAAGACTTTCCGCAAGTGATCGCACTGGCAGAGCAATATGAAAACTTTTATGCCACTGTAGGCATACATCCAGATTACGAAGATATCCCTGACTTTACTGTAGAGGAGCTAGTTGCGTTGGCGCAGCACGATAAAATTATCGGCATAGGCGAAACTGGCTTAGATTATTTTCGTTTAACAGGTGATTTGGAATGGCAGCGCGAACGCTTCCGTCAACATATACGTGCCGCCAAACAAGTCGCTAAACCGCTGATTATTCACACCCGTAATGCCGCCGTCGATACCATACGCATCCTGCGCGAAGAAGCTGCTGAACAAGTGGGCGGTGTGATGCATTGTTTCACCGAGAGCTATCAAGTGGCTGAGCAAGCCATGCAGCTAGGCTTTTATATTTCTTTCTCCGGCATCGTGACCTTTAAGAACGCTACTGAGCTAAAAGAAGTCGCGCGACTAGTGCCTTTGGATAGAATCTTGATTGAAACCGATTCACCTTATCTAGCGCCCGTGCCATATCGAGGCAAAACCAATCAACCGGCCTATGTGAAATATGTGGCTCAAGAAATCGCCGATTTACGTGGGATTTCCTTGGATGAAGTGGCACAAGCCACCACAGCCAACTTTTTTCGCTTGTTTTTCCAACGCGAAACGCTGACTTGATTTAAAATGCGTTTTTTATCGCTTTTTAGGGATTTTTTCTCTTTTTAAAGGCTCTGTGTAGCATCTTCTTTATTTTTTGAAATTAAGGCCATCTATGAAATCCAAACTTTTACTCAAATCACTAATCGCTGTTGTTGCCTTAACTTGTTCAGCATTTAGCTTTGCAGCAGGCAAAACTTATAGCGAAGATCAGTTTTTAACTTCCTTTAGTGGCAAATCTAAAAAAGTAGTGCTAGAGAAACTGGGCGCACCAGTGAAAAAAGAATTATCTGTTAAACCTAGCAATGCCAATATGATGGTGGCGGGTAGAGGCAAAGAATCCAGTAAGCCAGTCAATGTTGAGATGTGGTACTACAATAAAGTGGTTAATTACGCACCCAACAAAGCTTACAAGGTAACTGAGCTTACTTTTGTGAATGACAGATGCGCCAATATCGCATTCTTTAATAATCGCTAGCAGTAGAGCAGCAGTATCCAGTAACGCTAAAAGCCCGCTAAATGCGGGCTTTTTGTTGATTGGCTTATTTGTGAATTGCGCATAATGTATATTATGTAAAATGACAAATCCATTGCTACAGCGTTTTCTGTACCGATTTAATTTCTTCAGCAATAGTTTCGTCTTGCAGTTGCTGATTAATCTTTTCAGCGCTTAGTATATGTTGTTTAGCGCTATCCAGTTGATTGGTGTGCTGGTCTATCTGCGCTAGATAAACATGGCTTAAAGCTAGCCAAAATGGACTGTCATTCTTGCTGGCCATTTCAAACACTTTATTAACCGAGCGGTAAGCCTGTTGATAAAGCTTATTCAGCATATACAACCTGCCTAGCTCTAAATTACTGTCAGCAAGTTGGTCTGGGGAACCGTATTTTTCTGAGGCGATAATTTTTCTTAGTTGATACTCTATGGCTTTATCAATATTGTTAGCAGCCGCGTAGGCATTGGCGATACGGCCTAGATTATCAGCGCGTTCAGTGTCATTTAAAGCCAATTTCAACGCTTTTTCATACTCTACGACCGCTTCATCAAGGCGATTGAGCTTGCTTAGCGCATCACCGATTAAATTTAATGTCACCCGTTGATAGTTCTTAATATTGTTATTAAGCGCCATTTGATAAGCCTGCTGATAATGCTCCAGCGCTTGTTGATACTTATCTTGCTGAAACTCTGCGTTGCCTAACATGCCCAGCGTCACCATTTTGTCTTGTTCGGCAGTTTGTATCTGTAGCGCTTGGCTAAAGCCATATTCCGCGTGCACCGCATCGGATTGCAAATTAAATGCTTTGGCTTGGCATAACCAAGCTTCGGCCAGACGATTATTCTGCTTTAACAAGGCCGCGCTAACAGTTAAGGCTTGTTCTGCATTTTGGCTTTTAATATATTGATTACATTTATTTATTTGATCTTTAATGCTATCTGCATAAAGCGCGCCGCTAGCCGTGAGCAAGCTTGTGGCTAATACAGAAAGATGTAGTGATTTACGCATTTGCTAACCCGCCATTTCCATTAGTTTTTGTTGGTCTATGATAGTAATGCCCAATTCCAGCGCCTTATCCAGCTTAGAGCCGGCCTCACTGCCTGCTAAAACATAGTCGGTATTCTTGGACACACTACCACTTACTTTGCCGCCCAGCTGCTCTATCATGGCTTTTGCCTGATCTCGGCTCATACTAGGCAAAGTGCCGGTTATGACAAAGGTTTTACCGGAAAATTCAGCATGATGTTGTATCGCCTCGGCTTGTTGCCAGACGATGCCCGCCCCGCCCTGCTGTTCGGATAAGGTTAAAAAGGCTAATACTTGTTGATTATGCGGCTCAGCGAAGAAATTCACGATGGATTCTGCCACCACTGGCCCGATATCCGGTACTTGTTGCAATGCCTGCTGGTCGGCCTGCATCAGCGCCTCTAGCGTAGAAAAATGCTTGGCCAAATCGCGTGCGGTAGCCTCACCTACATTGCGTATGCCCAGCGCATAGATAAAGCGCGCAAAGCTGCTTTGTTTGCTGTGCTGAATGGCATCAATAATATTCTGCGCCGATTTTTCACCCATACGATCTAGCTTGGCTAAGCTATCAAGGTCCAGCTTATAAATATCTGCCAAGGAATGGACTAAGTTGCAATCGACTAATTGCTCGACTAATTTATCGCCCAAACCTTCGATATCCATGGCTTTGCGCGAGGCAAAATGAATGATCGCCTGTTTGCGTTGCGCATCACAGAATAGCCCGCCGGTGCAACGCGCCACCGCCTCATCGGCTTGTTTCAAAATATGCGAACCGCATACCGGGCAAGCCTCAGGCATTTTATATTCCACGCTAACGGCGGGGCGCTTATCCAGCAATACCGCCACCACCTCAGGAATCACGTCGCCAGCTCTACGCACGATAACGGTATCGCCTATACGGATATCCTTGCGACGCATTTCATCTTCATTATGCAAAGTGGCGTTGGTGACTGTGACGCCGCCGACAAATACTGGCTTTAACCTAGCCACCGGCGTCATCGCGCCAGTTCTACCCACTTGCACGTCTATTCCCTCCACCACGGTCAACGCTTCTTCTGCGGGGAATTTATGCGCGATTGCCCAACGTGGCGCTCTGGAAACAAAGCCCAACTCCTCTTGCAAGCGGATTTGATTGACCTTATACACTACCCCATCGATATCAAACGGCAATACGCTGCGCTTTTCCTGTATCTCTTGATAAAACTGCAGCAAACCCGCCAAGCCCTTCACCACCCTTCTCTCTTGGCAAACCGGAAAGCGCAGTTGCTGTAATAGCAACATACAAGCGTCATGCGTACTAGGCATGACTAGGCCTTCACAAGCCCCTAAGCCATAAGCAAAAAATGATAATGGGCGCTTAGCGGTAATCGCTGGTGATAGCTGTCTAAGGCTGCCTGCAGCGGCATTGCGCGGGTTAGCAAATAGCTTTTCGCCATTGGCTTGTTGCATTTGATTGAGTTTTTCAAAATCGGCTTTGTGCATAATAATTTCGCCACGCACCTCTAGCAGCGCAGGAATATGCTTACCTACTAGACGCATAGGAATGGCTTTAATGGTTTTAAGATTATGCGTCACATCTTCACCGCTATAGCCATCACCGCGTGTAGCGCCCTGCACAAACAGGCCATTTTGATAGCTTAGGGTAATCGCCAAGCCGTCAAACTTAGCCTCTACCGCATAGTCCACCTCGGCTTGCGCTAAAGATTCACGGATACGCTTATCGAACTGCGCCACTTCCTGCTCAGAAAAAGCATTATTCAGCGACAGCATAGGCATTCTATGGCTGACTTCTTGGAAGCTCTTGAGCGGCGCACCGCCTACTCGTTGTGAGGGCGAATCAGGGCTAATCAGTTGCGGGTATTGTTGCTCTATGGCTTGTAGCCGTCTAAATAGAACGTCGTATTCTTGATCGCTTATCAGCGGTGCATCTAGCACATAATATTGATAATCATGCTGCTCGATTTGCTGTTTTAGCTCGGCTAGTTTTTGCTTGGCCTGCGCCAAGGACTGGTCGCTGGCAGGTTGATCATCGGGGGTATCGAATAAGCCAGTTTGTTGCGTCATCATTGCTTAACTAAATAATCGTAGTGCTAAGTCGCTTCCGGGCGGCATGCCACGTGCCTGCATCTGGGTTTCTATCAGTTTGATTTGCTGACGAATACGTTCTAATTGCGCCTCTGAAATTTCGCGCATTTGCTCATCGACCAATACCGCATTCAGCGCGGCTTGCATCTTTTTCGCGGTGGCCAACATATGGTCAAAATGTTCACTACACTTAGCCGTGCGCGGAATATCCAACTTCAAAGTTACCCCTTTTAACACCACAGTACGCAACATATCTGGGTTAAATGGATTCATTTCCATATTCTCTAGGGTATAAGCCACACGTCCGTCATTCAGGGTGTAACAGAAAATACCTTGCTCTAGATTTAAGCCACTAGACTCCGCCAAGCCACGTAGCTTGGTGCCAGTAAAGCGCCCTGCTGCGCCGTACATAATATGCAGTTTGAGGGTTTTATCCACCGACAAGCAGAATTGATCTAGCGCATTCGCATCTGCGGCAATAGCGGTATGGGTTAACCATTCGGCGGGGACATCTAATTGCTGTTGCAGACTAGCGACCCAATCGACAAATTGCTGTATCGCCTCAGCGCTCACCGCACCATCGCGATTGACCAGTTGTAACGCGACCAGCATGGCGGAGCAGGAATAGTCTGGGGTGAGTTGGGAAATGCTTAGCCATTCAACTAAATTGCCTTGTAACAAAATTTGCACAGGCTTATTGATGCCCTCAGGCACGGGATGCGCTGCCAGCGCTTGGCTAATGGTAGCACCATCTAAAGTGGCTCCATTTAGCGCAGACGCAAAAGAAAATTTAACTATGCTATCCACATCGCGGCTTAAATTGGCCGGCAAGGTATGCAAATGCGAAACATTTGAAGCAGGCTTGTCCGCCGCGCTGCTATTGCCTGTCATGGCAGCAGCGGGACTAGCTGAGGCAGCTGCACTGGCGCTAGTGGACTGCTGCGTGACCTCTTGTGTGGCGATCGCGTCAGTATCAAGGTCATGATCGCCAGCTGAGATTTCTCCAACTGACGCTTGCGTAACTGCTTCATCGTCAGCAGGTTGATCCAGCTGATTATCCTCATGCAATACACTGGCCGTGGCTGCCCATGGCTGTTCATCAGCGTCTTCATCGTCTGACTGGTAGGCTGTTTGTGTATCACTGGACTGATTCTGAATAGACTGGCTAAACTCATCAGATTGCTCTAATTGGTCAGATTTTCCTAGCGCCGCCGCAGCTTCAGCTGCCGCGCGTTTCTTGCGTTTGAAACGCATGCCCTGCCAAAAATTATAGACTAGCACTAGGCAGATAATCGTGGCGCCTATCATCACCATTACCATGGTCATTTCATTTTGCATGGATAACATCCTTTAGACACTGAATTAGGCGAACGTGGTCGCCTCTTGCATTTTCACTGCGGCTTCCATATCTACTTCAACTACCCTAGAAACCCCTGATTCCTGCATGGTAACACCAACTAATTGCTGTGCCATTTCCATGGTGATTTTATTGTGGCTGACAAACAAAAACTGGGTACGCTCAGACATCTTTTTCACCATCTCACAAAACCGCACAGTATTACTATCATCAAGCGGCGCATCAACTTCGTCCATCAAGCAGAATGACGCTGGATTTAATTTAAATAAGGCAAACACCAGCGCCAAGGCGGTCAGCGCTTTTTCACCACCAGACAAAAGATGAATGGTGGAATTTTTCTTGCCGGGCGGTTGGGCAAACACTTGCACGCCACTGTCCAAAATCTCCTCGCCTAATAATTCCAGCTTGGCTTGGCCGCCACCAAATAAATCTTTAAATAAATCGGCAAAATGACGGTTGGTTTCATCATAAGTATTCTGCAAACGGGCGCGAGTTTCTTTATCAATTTTAATAATCGCATCTTGCAAGGTCGCCATCGCCTGCTGCAAATCTTCAGCTTGGCTATCTAGATATTGCTTGCGCTCTTGCTCGCTGGCCAATTCCTGTATCGCCGCCAGATTCACCGCACCCAAGGCGTCAATTTGTTGTTGCAAGGATTCGCTACGCTGTTGCCATTCGCTGGCTTTGGCATTGCTGGCAATCTGTTGCGCCAAACTGTCTAGATCAACCGCCAAGGCCTGTAATTGGGCTTGGCAACCTTCAAAATGCAAACGCATTTCTTGCTCTTGCAAGCGTGCTTGCTCTAACTTATCGCGCATCGGGTGTATCAATTGCTCGACCTGAATTCTAAAGCGTTCACGTTCCTGTAAGGTCAGCTCCAGTTGCGACATCGCTTCGCGCACCTCGGTCAGCTGTTGTTCCTTGTGTTGCTTGTCCAACACCGCTTGTTGCAAGCTTTGTTGCAAGCCGTCCATTTTGGCTGCATTCAGCGTGGCGGTAATCTCATCTTGTTGTCTATGCAAACGCTGTTGTTCTTCTTGCGATTGTTTAATTCTATTTTCTAAGTCATTAATAGTATTGCTATTAATCTTGATATTAAACTGCTGTTCTTGCAGTTGTTTTTCTTCTTCTTGCAACACTTGATTGAGCGACTGAAAAGCTTGTTGCGCTTGCTCAAATTGTTGTTGCCGTTGGGCTAATAAGTCTTGTAATTGCGGCATACTTTGTTTTACTTGCGCGATATGGCCTTGCATCGCTTCAGTATCCTGCGCGAGTTGTTGCAGGCTTTGCGCAATCTGCGCCTGTTCGCTTTGTATCGCCTGCTGTCTTTGACTAGCGTGCTGTTGCGACTGCAGCAAGCGCTGTAGCTGCATATCCAACTGATGCTGTTGTTGCGTTAGTTGCTGTTGCTGCTCGGTCAGCTGTTGCTGTTGTTGCTGCAGCTGGGTTTTCTGCTGTTGCAACTGCGTCAATATTTGTTGTTGAGCATCTAGCGCGCTTTGCTGTTGCGGTTGTTTTTCCTGCAAAGCTTTTAATTCGGCCTGCCGTTCTAATAAACCCTGATTCGCGCCAGCAGCGGCATTAAAAGTTAAACCATAACGACTGACGATATCGCCTTGCCGATTGACCAGTTTTTGATGCCGTTGCAAAGCCTGCTGCATATCCGGCAGCTGCCATTCCTGCTCGACCACAAACACATCGGCCAACATCTCGGCCAATAAAGCCTTTAATTGCGGCTGATTGACCTGCACATAATTGATTAAAGGTTGGTAACCAGCGTGCGGCTGAGTGGCCGCGCCAGCCACTTCGTATTGCAAATAGGTAAATCTAGCGGGCGGTCTTTTGGATAAAGTCTGCCGCTCGATTTTTTGCCCGGTCACCGCGTTTAATTGATGCGCCAATACCGCCTGCACAGCTACTTCCCAGCCGGCTTGTATCTCTAGTGCTTGCCAGATGCGTGGCTGGTCTTTGAGCGCGCTTTGTTGCAACCAAGCGCCCATTTGCTCTTCATGGCTAAGCTTATGCAATAGATTTTGCAAGGACTGAATCTGCGCCTGTTGCTGCATCAGACCCTGCGTTAAGCCGTTTAATTGCTCGATTTCATGCTGGATTTGCTGTTGCAAAGCGCGTTCTTGCTGTTGCGCTTGGCTAATCTGCGCTTGCAGCTCAGTGCTTTGTTGCTGCAACTGTTGCTGTTGTTGTTGCAACTGTTGAATTTGCGCCGTATCCGGCAAGCTTAAATTATCCAATTCCAGCTTGAGTTGTTGCTGTCTATGGCTAAGCTGATCGCTTTGCGCGTGCATATTGGCTAAGCGCACGTGCTCTATCTTTAAGTTAGATTGCGCGTCTAGCAACTGTTGATTGGCTTGCTGAAACGCCTGCTGCTGAGCGTTTAATTGTTCGCTTAGCTGCGGTAGGCCAGCGCGGCGCTGTTGTAAAGCTTGTTCAGCCTCAGCGTATTGCATCTGGAAACTGCTGTTTTGTTGTTGATACTGCAATTGCTGTTGTTGCAACTGCTGCAAGCTATCGACCAAGCGCTGCATTTGCTGCACTGTTTGTTCTTGTTGGCTAAGCAGACGTTGCTTGGCTTCTTGGTGATGTTTAATTTGCGACTCTAAATTGGCCAGATTGGCATTGCTTTCATAGAAACTGGCTTGCGCTTGTTGCACCGCTTGGCTGTGCTCAAAATGCTGTTGGCGCAATTGCTCTAATTCTGTTTCTGTCTTGCGCAAGATGGCGGTTTGCGCCTCTAAATCATTGACCAGCTTATCCACTTGGCGCTGCGCTTTTTCCCATTGCACCCCAGCGTCGCGCTGATGGATAAACCACAGACTGGCTTGCGCTTGTTTAAGCGCTTGTTGCAAAGCGTGATATTGCTGGGTGACCGCGGCTTGCGCTTGCAAGCGGGTGATTTGCTTGTCGATTTCTTGACGGATGTCGTCCACCCTTTGCAAATTCTCGCGGGTATCGCGCAAACGCAATTCGGTCTCGCGCCGTCTTTCTTTATATTTAGAAATCCCCGCCGCTTCTTCTAAAAACACGCGCAATTCTTCCGGCTTGGCTTCCACAATACGTGAGATGGTGTTTTGCCCTATGATGGCGTAGGAGTTGCGCCCTAGGCCGGTGCCTAAAAATAAATCTGCCACATCGCGGCGGCGCACCGTGTTGTTATTGATGTAATAAGTCGAACCTTTGTCGCGCTCGATCACGCGCTTGACGGAAATCTCGGCATATTGCGCCCAAGCGCCTGACACGCTGCCTAGGCTATTATCGAAAATCAATTCCACGCTGGCTCTGACTATCGGTTTGCGGTTGGCCGAGCCATTGAAAATCACCGCATCCATAGAATCACCACGCATTTCTTTGGCACTGGATTCGCCCAATACCCAACGCACTGATTCCATCACATTGGATTTGCCGCAGCCGTTTGGGCCGACCACGCCTACCCGTTGCCCATGAATGTGCAATGTCGTTGGATCAACAAAGGATTTAAAGCCGGCGAGTTTTAATTGGGTTAGACGCAATTTTTTTATTTATCCATCTTAAAAGCAATCGTAAAAGCAATGACACACCATATCGCAAATGCTTTTTGTGTTGCGTTTTATAGAATCATGCATAACCGCATTATAATATGCGTTCCCATTTATTTTTGAAAAATGAGCATGACCAATCCAGATTCTTTAGGCGGCAAACCTACCGCACAACCTAGCAAAACCCTAGAAACTTTTGCCAACCCCTGTCCACAACGTGACTTTCATATTCATATGGAAATCCCGGAATTTACTTGCCTGTGTCCTAAAACCGGCCAACCGGATTTCGCCGTGCTGTATTTGGATTACATTCCCGACCAATTATGCGTGGAATTAAAAAGTCTAAAGCTATACACCTGGTCTTTCCGTGACGAGGGTTGCTTTCACGAAGCTGTCACCAATCGCATTTTAGATGACTTGGTGAAGGCCACAGCCCCCCGCTTTATGCGCTTAACCGCTAAATTCTATGTGCGTGGTGGCATCTTCACCAATGTCGTGGCAGAGCACCGCAAAGCGGGTTGGCAACCCTTGCCATTGGTGGAATTAAGCCAATTCCCTAGCGAATCGAATATTCGAGGCTAAGCCTAATAATGTCACACCCATTTGACGGCGCTTTCATTTATTTAAGCGCCTCTTTGTTATCCGCCCCCCTGCTGCCATTGTTGATCAACGCTGCGCTGTGCTTGCTGGTGTATAGCTTGTCCAGAGCCTTGCTGCTGATTTGGCAGCGGGCGCGCGTGCAAGCCACGCAACAACTTAGCACCATCGTGTTGCAGGGTTGGCGCGTGGATAGCATACAAATCGGCTTAATCCTGCTGATTCCCATCTTGCTGTTTCCCTTGGCTGCCTTTGCCAGCACTTGGCCAATCTGGCTGGGCTTTTGTTGGGTTTGGATAGTAGCCAGCGTGGTGCTTAGTTTGTTTCTGGAACTCGCCACAGTAGGCTTTATTAGTGAATACGATGTCAGGCCCAATCGGCTGTTTGTGGAATATTTAAAATATCCCAAAGAAGTCTGCGCCATGTTGTGGCGCGGCTTTCGCTGGCATGTGCTGATTTGCTTAGCGGCTAGCGCCATCAGCATCTATTATCTAAGCCATGCTTTAAGCCCCTTGTTGCAACTGCCCTACCGCTGGCCGGCTTGGTTGGTCTTGCTGCTGTGGCCTGTGCTATTCGTGCTGAATGCCTTGATGATACGTTCTAGCCTAGGCCATAGACCGGCCAACCCTGCCATGTTCGCGCTGACCAATGATGCGCTGGTGAATAGTTTGATTTTGAATTCTGCTTGGTCGCTTATCCATGCCATTTATAGCTTTAAACATGAAAATAAATCCAGCGCCAGCTACGGCAAGTTAGCGCTAGATGAGGTGCTGGCCATCGTGCAAGAGACTAACAAAGTACCCTGTAGTGCCAGCGCCAAATACCCCACCCTGCATCTTGCCCAGCCCTCGGTCAAACAGGAAAAACCGTTAAATCTAGTGATTATTCTAGAAGAAAGCCTAGGCGCCACCTTTGTCGAATCCTTGGGTGGCATTCCAGTAACCCCCATGTTGGAACAATTCAAACATCAGGGTTGGTGGTTTGAACAAATGTATGCCACCGGCACCCGTTCAGTGCGCGGCATAGAGGCCGTGGTGAGCGGCTATCCACCTACCCCAGCGCAAAGCGTAGTGAAACTGTCTAAGTCACAGCGCGACTTTTTTACCATTGCCAAACTGCTAGGCCAGCTGGGTTATCACACCGAGTTTATCTACGGCGGTGAATCACATTTTGACAATATGAATGGCTTTTTCCGTGGCAATGGTTTTCAGTCGGTGATAGACCAAAAGGACTTTGAGAACCCAATTTTGGTGGGCAGCTGGGGCGTCAGTGATGAAGATGTATTCAATAAAGCGCATCAGCGTCACCAACAACTACATCAGCAAGGACAGCCGTTTTTTAGCTTGTTATTTAGCTCATCTAACCATGCGCCTTTTGAATTTCCCGATGGCCGCATCGCCTTATATGACGACAAAAAAGCTACTGAAAATAATGCGGTGAAATATGCCGACTTTGCGCTAGGGCAATTTTTGCAACAAGCGCAACAAAGCGCGTATTGGCAAGATACCTTATTCCTGGTGGTGGCAGACCATGATATCCGAGTGCGTGGCGAGACCTTGGTGCCTATCAATAATTTCCATATTCCCGCCTTAATTTTAGGCGCCGATATCCGTCCCAAAAGCATAGCTCGCGTGTGCAGCCAAATTGATTTGCCGGTCACGCTACTGTCCTTGATGGGCATACAGGCGCAACACCCCATGATAGGACAAGATATCAGCAGTATGTCTGAGCGCGAATTAAGCGACGCTAGCCTTGGTCGCGCCATGATGCAGTTCAATCAGAATTACGCATGGATGCAAGGCCAGCAAGTAGCGCTATTGCAAATGGGCAAAGCGCCTATGTTTGGCAACTACCAAACCAACACCAAACGTTTACAGTTGCAAACGGAGGTCTCTGCGCAACATCAGGCTTTAGCCAAAGTGGCGCTGGCACACGCTTTGCTTCCTAGTATGCTATATCAACAACAACAATATGATATTGACCTGACTGCTGATGGCAGACGCTAAATTGATTTGTAACAATACCAAATGATGATTCTTAGCCTAAAAACCCAATTAAAACTGCAAAAAAAATGGTCGCACTTTTTGCTGTTTTACTACGCTGCCAAAAGCTTATTCAGCGGCAGATTCTTGTCTAAACATAGCCACCTCGCCCCCGCGCATACTGGCGCGAGCAAATGGCGTGTGCCGGCCAATTATTTTGGTGTGGGCGTAGCGCCCGGACCACACCCCGCTTACGACGAATATATCTGTCAGGCTTTGCAAGACTTAGGCATCAAATCGGTGCGTATTGATATCAGCAATGAGCATAAAGAAGCACAAATGCGCTTGATGGATGCACTGAAGCGCGCTGGCATACGTTTAATCGTGCATTTTGTGCAACACCCTGATGACGCCCGCAATATCGCCAGAAAAGGCCAATTGCAGCGCCAATGGGCAGAGTTTATTCGCTATATATTAACTGCCTACCAGCCCTTTATCGACTTGGTGGAAATTGGCAGCACGGTCAATCGCCCGCGTTGGAGCGGCTATAGCCTAGCCAGCTTCGCCAGCGCTTGGCGCATCGCCTATCCCATCGTGAAAGAGTTTGGCCTCACCTTAGCGGGGCCGAATATCACCGATTTTGAGCCGCCCTATAGCGAGTTATTCCTCAACAAATTAAAGCAAATGCAGATGTTGCCCGATGTATATAGCAACAACTTATTTGCCGAGCGCGCCACCGAGCCTGAACGCTATGACCATAAAGTGATGGGGCATCAGCTGGCTGGGTTATTAAAGTTTAATCTGATTAAAAAAGCCGTGACGCTAAAACAATATGCCCGGCAATTTGATATCCAGCGCATGGCCTCGCTCTCCAGCTTTTGGACCCTGCCGCGCATACAGCGCTATTCTATTTTTAGCGAATTAAAACAAGCCGATTACTTAGTCCGCTATCTAGTGTTGAGCATCGCTTCAGGCGCATTGGAAAAGGCCTTTTGGGGACCGCTGATCTGCCACCGCGAAGGCTTGATTGACGACGCCGAAGAACAATATCCACAACGCGAAAAAATCAGCTATTACGAAAAAGTCACCGGCCAACTCAGCAAACTCAGCCGACGGCCTAGCTTTTATGCCTTGCGCAATGTGATTGCTTGGCTCAGTGATGCGGAATATTTGGGGCAGCAAAGCAGCTTGCCGGGCTTGCAAATTCATCGCTTTAAAAAGCAACAATGGGTATTTGATTTCACTTGGTGTATCAATGGCATGGGCTTTAGCAGCCATCAGGTGTATGACGCTGAAGCACTGCAAAAAGCCAGCTTTTTTGATATGCGTGGCGAAGCGTTAAACCAGCTACCTGACTTTATCAATGAACAGCCTATGATCTTGCGCTGGAATGATTTGCAACACGTATATCGTCCTATCGCCCCGCCTAGCACCCTAGCGGTGCAGATTTGTCGCTATGGCTATATGGATTATTTCCATTTACAAGACCAATCATGGCAAGCGGTCATCGCCGCCAATTTGCGCAGCCAAGCGGTGCAGATATTTGAATTTTTGCGGCAACAGATGCAAAGCCAATCTAGCCAGCACATCCTACGGCAAGGGCGCAATACCGTCAGTCAATTTAGCCACCCGCTGAATAGTCATGTGCAATTGGTAGGCAAACGGCCGACCAAACAACATTGGCATAAACGCTGGTTGGATAAACATAAAGTGAATAAATCACGTGCTGCGTGGAATGCTAGTTGCCAGCTGATGCGCCGCGATATTGCGGTGGCACAGCCGGTCGCCTTTATCGAACATTTGTCGGATAGTGGCTTTGCCAATAATCTTTATATTTGCCTTGCGGTGCCGCACCAAGCCAGTGTGCGCGAATTGCTGGCTAGCTTTAATCAAGGCCAAGCACAATTTTTGGGGATAAGCAAAAGCCGCGCTTTGCAACAGCTGGCGCAATTTATCCACAAGATGCACTTGCGTGGGGTGTATTACCGCGATTTATCAGCGGGCAATATTTTGCTTGATGTGCAAGATGATCATTTGCAAATGACGCTGATCGACACCAACCGTGCGCGTTTCTATAACCACCCCGTGTCTATGCGGCAACGCATCAGCGACTTGGTGCGTATCTGCAATAAGATGAATCAGACAGATAGAGCGGCATTTTTAAATTATTATTTTGCCGGCGCAGCGTTAAAGAAACCTTGGCTACTGCTGCTGCCATTCTGGCTATATGACAGCAAAGTGCTACTAAAAAGAGCCCTAGGCAGAAAAGCTTGGCGCAAACTGTGGCCTAGCAAACGAGCAAAATAAATGCGCCGCCCATCAGCATTGCCTAGCCATCTGTAAATCCAAGTCGCTTTAAAAAGTCATTGACAGGTGCGGCCTGCGTGCCTAATATAGCGCCTCTTTTACGCTTAGACTGTGGCAAATGTCGGGGGTATAGCTCAGCTGGGAGAGCGCTTGCATGGCATGCAAGAGGTCAGCGGTTCGATCCCGCTTACCTCCACCAACATTGTAATCATCAGCCCTAGTAATCATTAGCAGTTTTGCAATCAGCAAAAGTTTTGCAAAAAGTGAATGATTGAAAGCCCGATTTAACAAGGCTTTTGAGCGTGTAAAGAGTTAAATGGCTAGCTGATTTGGTTTGATTAAACAGGCTTAAAACAGTATAATGCCAATTCTTAGGTCCCCATCGTCTAGAGGCCTAGGACACCTCCCTTTCACGGAGGCGACCGGGGTTCGAATCCCCGTGGGGACGCCAATATATGCTTCAATCTTCAGCCTGCATCACAGGCTTTTTTTATTGCTTGGCAGCCGCTTGCTTTAAGCGATACACCACGATTAAATCGCCTTGCTTATAACCCAAAATCGCATTGCCACCTGCCGCTACTGCAATATATTGCGTGCCGTTAATTTGATAGCTAATCGGCGGAGCATTTACCCCATATTCCAATTGATCTTGCCATAACAACTGCCCGGTCTTGCTGGCGTAGGCATTGAAATGGCCATTGCCCTCACCCATTAGCAATAAACCGCCAGCGGTGGCGATCACGCCGCCCAACAAGGGCTGCTCGGTTTTTTGTTGCCACGCGATTTTGCCAGTGCTTAAGTCTATGCCGCTTAACAAGCCCCAACGCGGTTCATCAGCGGGTTCAGAGGAGGTATAACGCAATGGCGCTTGACCGTCTTTGGAGGTTTCATGCAAGGTGTATTTAATCGGCGCATGAATAGCCGCCACAAAGGCTAACTGCTGTTGCGGGTCTAGCGCGGCTGGCGACCAATTGGCGCCGCCCAAAATGCCGGGGTATAAGGTGATGCCGGCAAAGGTGGCTTTGGCAAACATATTCTTTTGTGGCACAAACGCCTCTGATTTATAAATCAGCTGGCCAGTTAGCCTATTGTGCACATATAGCCAACCGGTTTTACTAGCCTGCGCGACCGCTGGAATATGTTTGCCCTGACGTTTTAAATCAAACAATATCGGTGGGCTGGCAAGATCATAGCCCCATATATCGTGCGGCACTTGTTGATAATGCCAACGCAAGGCGCCAGTATCCGCATCTAGCGCCACTAGCGAAACCGTGTATAAATTATCGCCGGGGCGCGACACGTCGTTCATCTGCGGCGAAGGATTGCCGGTGCCAAAAAATAACAAGCCAGATTGGCTATCGATGGCTGGTGTGGACCACGCTGAGCCGCCGCCAAATCTAGCCGAATCGCTATATTGCTTGATATTGACCTGTTCAGCTGCGATATCACGATTAAGAAAAACGCCATCCGCAGTCAAATTAACAAACTTACCCTCCCAGCCTTGCTCTGGAATGGTGTCGAATTGCCACACGCGCTGGCCATTTTGCACATCAAAAGCCGCCAAAAAGCCTGGCCGACCATAGTGTCCAGTGACCCCAATCACCGCGCCCAAAGGGCCATCTTCGCGCGGATTATCGATATGCAAGCCATAGCCCACACCAGTAATACCGACGATGACTTTATTGCCATACACGATGGGCGCCATGGCGATGCCTACGCCGGTACCGCCCGAAACTTTGGCGCTGCTATTCGGGTCGTTCTGATTTAGCGAGTCTTGTCCTTCGGTTAAACCGCTGCCCTCGACCACATTGATATCCCATAACTTGGCGCCAGTCTTGGCGTCTAAAGCGATTAAGCGAGCATCTACCGTGCCGATAAACACTTTACCGTCAGCCACAGCCACACCGCGATTGGCTGGACCGCAACACATTTTCCAGTCTTCCCGCCGCTGATGCTGATAGCGCCAAAGCTGTTGACCCGTCACTGCGTCTAGCGCCAGCACATGGTTAAACGGCAAAGACACATACATCACCCCATCAGTCACGATGGGCGTGGCTTGAAAGCTGCTTTTCACGCCGCTTCTAAATTGCCAAGCGACTTCTAGTTGTTGCACATTTTTGCTATTAATTTGTTGGCTAGGAAAAAAACGCTGGTTGGAATAATCCAAACCAAAGCTAGGCCATTGTGGGTTGGCTTGCTGTGCGGCATTCATAATCTGTTGACTATGTTGGTCTGCTGCAGACACCCTATCTTGCCCCAGCGCCTGTAAGGACAAGCTAAGCAGCAACAAGGCAAGGGTGAAAAAACGAGCTTGCATAAGGACCTTTCCGCAGCACAAATTTGAAGGGCTAAATTCTAACTCGGTTTTACTATTTAATTGCTTTAAAATATTTGCATGTCCTCATCACCCCCCAATACCGCTATCTTATCTTGGCGCGACGGCCAGCCCTATGCAGAAATTTTTCAAGATATTTACTTTTCCCAGCAAGGTGGCTTGGCGGAAAGCGAATATGTGTTTCTGGCGCAAAACCAGTTGGCCGAACGCTGGCAGGCACAGTCACAAGATTATTTTTGTATTGTGGAGAGCGGCTTTGGCACTGGTTTAAATTTTCTCGCCGCATGTCGTTTATGGCTGAATAGCAGCGCAGCGCATCAGCGCCTGCATTATGTGGCTTGTGAGAAATATCCGCTCAGCTTAGCGCAACTGCAACAAGCGCAGCAGATGTGGCCGGAGTTAGCCGCCCTCAGCGCGGAGTTGTGCGCGCAGTATGGCCATCTAGGGCATGGCTTTCATCGCTGGCAGTTATTCCAGCAGCGCGTGGTATTCAGCTTATTTGTCGGTGATATCGCTGATTTCTGCCAGCAGTTTTTTGGCTATGCCGACGCTTGGTTTTTAGATGGCTTTGCCCCGGCCAAGAACCCCGAGATGTGGCAAGCCAATTTATTCCAGATGATGGCGCGCCAGTCCAATGCCGGCGCTAGTTTTGCCACTTTCACCAGCGCTGGCGTGGTCAAGCGCGGCCTACAAAGCGCTGGTTTTGTGGTGAATAAACATGCGGGCTATGGCAAAAAACGCGAGATGTTGAGCGGTTATTTGGCTAGCCCAACAGCGCGCCGTAAAATGGCCAGCCGCCATCCTAGTCCATCAGGAAGTCCGACAACTAGCCCATCAGCCAGCCCATCAACAAGGCCTATCCATGTAGCCATTATCGGCGCTGGCTTGTCCGGCCTGTTAAGTGCCGAGGCCCTAGCGCGGCGCGGCTATCAATGCACTGTAATCGAACAACAGTCGGGCGCAGCACAAGGCGCTTCTGGCAATGAGTTGGGCGTGCTTTATCCCAGACCCAATGAGGGCGATAACCCGCTCAATCAACTGGCCATCGCTAGCTATCAATATAGCCTACCTTTTTTGCAACATTTAATCGCCAGCCTGCCACAAGCCTCTGAAATGATGCACTTATGCGGGGTATTGCAAGTGGCACAAGATGCAGCGCAAGCACAACGCTTGCGTAATATCGCCCAGCAAGCGCCACCTTGGCTGCAATATGTCGATGCTGAGCAAGCCAGTCAAATCGCCGGTGTGGTGTTATCTCAAGCCGCTTTATATTTCCCCTCAGCCGGCTGGTTAAATCCTAAATTATTCTGTCTAGCCCTGTTACAAAGCCTAAGGCAGCAATATGGGGTAAACAGCCTATTTCACCAGCAAGTGTTGCGCCTACAAGCTAGCAATCATGCGGCTAATGATGAGCGCAGTCATGGCTGGCAGATTTTTGCCGGCGATCAATGTTTGCTACAAGCGGATATCGTGATATTGGCCAACGCCTATCAAATCCAGCATATCAGCCAAACCGCCCACTGCAAGCTCACTCCAGTCAAAGGGCAAACCAGCCAACTGCCCAGCAATGCTGAATTGCAAAAGCTCAACTGCGTGCTATGTGGCGATGCTTATCTCAGCCCTGCCATAGACTTACCACATAGCCAAGGCCAGCATATCTTGGGCGCCACCTTTGAACCTCATGTCAGCGACCTTAGCGTGACCGCACAAGGCCATCAGCACAATCTGAATACGCTATCCAAAATCTTGCCGCAGATAGTTAGCAACCTTGCCCTGACAGGGCATGAGTTAAGCCAACTCAGCGGCCGCGCTGCGATACGCAGCAGCAGCCCGGACTATTTGCCTTTGCTAGGCGCTATCTTAGACACCGAGCAAATGCCCAGCGCTTTGACCTTGCAACGCGACTCCAGCCACCGCCTGCCCTTTCATCGCGGTTTGTATGTGCACGCAGGACATGGCGCCAAAGGCATCTTGCAAGCGCCCTTGTGCGCTGAGATATTGGCTTGTCAAATCACTGGCGAAGCTATGCCGGTCAGCCAACAGCTATTAGCCGCGCTGAATCCGAATCGCTTTTGGTTAAAACAACATGCTTTTAAAAAACAGCGGCAACAATATCTAGACCCCTTGCTGTATTTAAACCATGACGCTTAGTTTAAGCAAACTAGTTAAGGTTAAAATTGCGCCATGAATATTGAATCGACCTATAGACTAGCGTTACAACTTCACCAACAAGGCTTGTTAGCGCAAGCCGAAGTGCTGTATCAGCAAGTGTTGCGGCTGCAACCCAAGCACCCCGACGCGCTGCATTATTTAGCCTTGTTGTGCTATCAAAGCGAGCGTTTAACGCAGGCCAAATCTTTATATGAAACTGCTTTAACAGTCGCACCTAACAATATTGATTTAATGCAACATTTTGCTATTTGCCTACGCGACTTAGGCGACTTTGAGCAGGCCTTTCAACTATTGCAGCAAGCCTATCAAATGGCCCCGCAGGATTGCGATGTGATACAAAATCTGGCCAATTTATATTGGCATCAAGACAACTATGCGCAGGCTTGCGCGCTGTATCAACGCTGTAGAGAACTGCAACCTCAAGATAGCGAAATCCAGCAAAATTTGGCTTCTCTACTGGTGCTATGGGGCAATCAAGCGCATCAGCAAGGCGATTATGGGCAAGCCAAGCAATGCTTTGAGCGCGCCATTAGCCTAAGCCCCCCGCAAGCCGAGTTGTTTTATAACTTAGCCAATGCACAACGCGAACTGGGCGAATTAACGCAAGCGCGCCAGCATTACCAAATGGCGCTAAAGCTAAGCCCTAATGACGCTGATATTTATAATAATTTGGCCAATGTGGCACGCGAATTAGGCGATTTAGCGCAAGCCCTGCAACACTACCAAAACGCCATACGACTGAATCCCCAGCTGGGTCATGCGTTGGTGCATTGGATACACCAAAAGCAACACGCTTGTGATTGGCAACAGTTAAGCCCAGCGATACAACAAGTGCGCACTTGGGTGAGTCAGCAAGCGCCTATGCAAATCTCGCCGTTTGCCTTTTTATCCATGCCGGACACCAGCGCTGCCGAGCAATTGCAATGCGCCAATTTATGGCTGAGCCAACGTTATGCGCGCTGCTTTGCCCAGTCGCAACAACAGCCCTATCGCTATCACTGGCAACACGACAAAATCCGCATAGGCTATCTATCAGCTGATTTTAGACAGCACCCACTGGCCTGCTTGGTCAGCGAGGTATTGGAATGCCATCATCGCAAACGCTTTAGTATCTATGCCTACTCTAGTGGTAAAGACGATGGCAGCGCACAACGCGCTAGGTTTATGCAGGCGGTGGATCACTTTCGAGATATTCGCAGCTTAGGCATAGTGCAAGCGGCCGATTTAATCCATGCCGATGAAATTGATATCTTGGTGGATTTAACCGGATTTACACAAAATAGCCGCGCACAGATTGCCGCGTTAAAGCCCGCGCCGATTAGCATCAACTGGCTAGGCTATCCGGGGACTATGGGTGGATATCTTGGGGGTAAATCTACTGGGAATGGCAATGACGTTTCAAAGCGCGCGCTATACAACTATCTTATCGCCGACCGCGTGGTGATTCCGCCTGAGCAGCAAGCGCATTATGCCGAGCAGATTCTGTATATGCCGCACTGCTATCAGCCCAACGATGGCCAGCGTGCGCCTGCACGTCCGCCATGCAATATCAGCGCTAGCGAGTTTGCCGCTGAGCGCGTGGCGCAGGGCTTGGCGCCCGATGCCATGGTGTATGCCTGTTTTAATCAGAGCTTTAAGATTTTGCCTAGCGTTTTCGCTGTCTGGTGCCAGATTTTGCAGCAAGTGCCGAATAGCCAGCTATGGCTGTTGCAATGTCATGGGCTAGCGCAACAAAACTTGCTGGCTGCTGCACAACAGCATGGAATCAGCGCAGATAGGATAGTATTCGCGCCTAGATGCGAGATGGCAGCGCATATACAGCGCATGGCGCTAGCCGATTTATTTTTAGATACCCTGCCCTATAACGCACACACTTCCGCCAGTGACGCGCTGTGGGCTGGCCTGCCAGTGCTGACCTGTATAGGCGAAACGTTTGCTAGTCGCGTGGCGGCTAGCTTGTTGCAGACCTTGGGCTTGCCGGAAATGATTTGTCAGGATATGCAGCAATATCAGCAGCTGGCGATACAGCTGGGCTTAGATGCCGCACAAAGAAAAGCGCTGCAAGCTAAGCTATGGCAATTGCGTAGCAGTTCAGCGCTATTTGATAGTCAATTATTTTGTCGCGATTTAGAGGATTTATATCGCCAAGTACGTCAGGCAGCACAGCCTTAACTATGCTAAATCAAACCAGAACAAGCCTATTTAGCCAAAGCCTATTGATGCAAAGCCTGCTTAAGCGCCAGCAAGAATTTTTCGTTCTCTGAGAATAAGCCTATGCTGACGCGCAAATATTCCGGTAGCTGGTAATTGGCAATCGGTCTGACGATCACACCTAGTTGCAATAAACGCTGATACACCGCTGGCGCATCGCCGACTTTAAAACTAACAAAATTGGCATACGAAGGAATATACGGCAAAGCCAACTCCGTTAATCCCTGACAGATTTGCGCCATTCCCGCCTGATTAAGCGCACAACTACGCGCCACATAGTCACTGTCCTGCAAAGCTGCCAAAGCGGCAACCTGCGCTACCGAATTGATATTAAACGGCTGTCTGACCCGATTCATCAAATCGGCAATGGCTGGGCTAGTGGCGGCAAAGCCTAGTCTTAAGCCGGCCAAGCCATAGGCTTTAGAGAAAGTGCGGGAAACCAAAAGATTAGGAAACTCGGATAACCATGCAAACGCTTCGGATTTGTCTATCTCGGACAAATACTCGTCATAAGCCTCGTCCAATACCACCAATACCGAGCGTGGCACTTGCTGCAAAAATTGTTTTAGCGATTGTTTATCTAATAAGGTGCCAGTCGGGTTATTCGGGTTGGCGATAAAAATAATGCGGGTTTTGTCGCTTAAGGCTTGCAGCATGGCCGCTAGGTCATGGCCAAACTCTTTGGCAGGCACCACCACCCCTTGCGCGCCTGTGGCTTGGGTCACTAGCGCATATACCGCGAAGGCGTGCTGCGAATAAATCGCCTCATCGCCAGCCACTAAGAAGGTGCGTGCCGCCAGTTCCAAAATATCGTTAGAACCATTGCCAAACACCAGTTGCTCAGGCTGTAGATTAAAATGCTGCGCCACGGCAGCGCGCAAATCCACATTACCGCCATCAGGATAACGCGCGATATCGTCTAATGCCGCTTGCATAGCCTGATAGGCTTTGGGGCTAGGTCCTAGCGGATTTTCATTGGACGCTAACTTAACGATGGACTCAGGCTTTAAGCCCATTTCACGCGCTAAGTCGCTAATCGGCTTGCCGGGCTTGTAAGGCGCAATCGAGCGTATATACGACGGCGCAAGTTCACATAAATCTGACACGATATCCTCTGTTTTCTTTAATGATAGGTCTAGCTTAGATTTGTCTGGCTGGGCACTCGCTAGGGTATGGCAATCTTTGATGGCCGTTAAATCACTGTGGCTGGGTAAGAACCCAACACCTTAAGTATGGAAGCGCGTTGTTCAATCTCAGCCAGCGCTTTGGCCACTTGTGGGTCGTGTTGGTGGCCTTCGATATCGACAAAGAACACATATTCCCACAAGCCTATTTTGGCAGGACGCGACTCAAACTTGCTCATACTGACTTGATTGCGCGCCAATGGTTCTAAGATAGACACCATCGCCCCCGGCACATTTTTGGTGGCGATTAATAAAGAAGTCTTATCTTTGCCCGATGCGGCCACCGCGTGGCTGGATAACACCAAGAAACGGGTGGTGTTTTTCGGGTCATCTTCGATATGCAAGGCCAAATTATTTAAGCCAAAAATCTCTGCTGCGCGCTCGCTGGCAATCGCCGCGCTGCCCTGCTCTTGAGCAGCTAAACGCGCCCCTTCGGCATTGCTGGAAACCGCTTGCAGCGTGGCTTGCGGCAGATGTTGATGCAGCCATTCATGGCACTGCGCCAACGATTGGCTATGCGAATAAACTTTAGTAATCTGCGCTAAGTCATTGTGTTGACTGAGTAAATTATGATGGATAGGCAAGCTAATCTCACCGCAAATTTTTAATTTGCTAGTGGTCAATAAATCCAAGGTGCGCCCCACGGCGCCCTCAGTCGAGTTCTCTACTGGCACCACGCCATAATCCGCTTGCTCGGCTTCTACCACGCGAAACACTTCATCAATAGAAGCGCATTGCATAGCAGCAGATAAACCGCCAAATTGCTTATTCGCCGCTTCTTCGCTAAAAGTGCCCAAAGGGCCTAGGAATGCTACCGTCAGGGCTTTTTCTAAAGCGCGACAGTTGCTCATCACGCTGCGAAATATTGCGCTGATCGCCTCATCTGACAATGGCCCTTGATTGAGCTCGATTAAACGACGCAACACCTGCGCCTCGCGTTCTGGGCGGTAGATAGGGCCACCGCCTTTAATCTCGCCTATCTGACGCGCATGCGCCGCGCGCTGATTGACCAAGGTCAATAATTGTTGGTCTATCGCATCAATTTGATCACGATATTGTTTCAGTTGATTATCATCTTGATTCATCGCCTATCCGCCCTATTGTCCGCCCTATTGCTTTGGCACTATTGATGTGTGTTGGCAAATTCCTGCATAAACGCTATCAGCGTCTGCACCCCCTGTATAGGCATGGCATTGTAAATCGAGGCGCGCATGCCACCGACCAGCTTATGGCCTTTTAATTGTAATAAGCCTTGTTGCTGTGCGGCATCTAAAAAACTCGCATCTAAACTGCTATTGGATAAGGTAAATGGCACATTCATACGCGAGCGGTTAGCTTTGGCCACAGGCGAATGATAGAAGTCGGAAGCGTCGATATAGTCATACAACAAATCCGCTTTGGCTTGATTGATGCGCTCCATGGCGCTTAAGCCGCCCTGCTGTTTCAGCCATTGGAACACCAAGCCAGCGATATAAATGGCATAGGTGGGCGGTGTGTTATACATAGAGTCGTTTTGCGCATGAATTTGGTAGTCCAACATGGTAGGCACGGACTGGGCGGCATGGCCGATTAAATCTTCACGCACAATCACGATGGTCAAACCAGCGGGACCGATATTCTTTTGCGCACCAGCGTAAATCAAGCCATAACGGCTAACATCGACCGGCCGTGACAAGATATGCGAAGACATATCACACACCAAAGGCACATCGCTGGCGGGTGGCAAATCAAACATCTCTACCCCGCCTATGGTTTCATTGGAAGTGATATGCAAATAAGCGGCTTGTGGATTGAGCTTCCAGTCAGCGTAATGCGGCACATAGGTAAAATTTTTATCCTGTGCGCTGGCCACCACGTTCACTTGGCAAAATTTATTCGCCTCGTCTATGGCTTTTTGTGACCAGATACCTGTATTGAGATAATCCGCTGCGCTTTTATTGCGCAGCAAATTGAGCGGCACCATGCTGAATTGCAAATGCGCCCCGCCTTGCAGAAACAACACTTTGTAGTGCTTAGGAATGGCCATTAAATCGCGCAAATCCTGTTCGGCTTGCGCGGCAATCTGCATAAACTGCGATCCACGATGGCTCATCTCCATCACCGACATACCGCTGCCATGCCAATCCATCAGCTCGGCTTGCGCTTGCGCCAGCACGGCCTTGGGCAGTACGGCGGGTCCAGCAGAAAAATTAAAGATTTCTGCCATAGCGCTTAAGCTTCTTCCTCTTCGTCATCATTGGTCTCGACCACTTTTTCTAGGCCAGACAATTTTTCGCCCTCGCCCAGATTAATCAAGGTCACCCCTTGCGTGGCGCGGCCTAGCTCACGGATTTCTTTAACACGGGTACGAATCAACACACCACCTGTGGTAATCAACATAATTTCATCGTCATCGCTGACCAAGCGCGCCGCCACCACACGACCATTGCGGTCGCTAATGGCAATCGCTTTAACGCCTTGGGTGCCGCGACCAGAGTGACGGAAATCGGCTAATACCGTGCGTTTGCCGTAGCCATTCTCCGTCGCCACCAACACGGTTTGTTGGTCGTTTTCCGCCACCAATAGCGATAACACTTGCTGGCTGGCTTGTAGCTTCATGCCACGCACACCGCGTGAGCTTCTGCCGGTGGGGCGCACTTCTTCTTCGTCAAACCACACCGCTTTGCCGCCGTCTGACACCAACACAATATCTTGCTGGCCATTGGTGATTTCCGCGCCTATCAGGTAATCGCCGTCGTCTAGGTTGATGGCGATAATGCCGCTCTTGCGTGGGTTAGAAAACTCATTCAGTGCGGTTTTCTTGACTGTGCCCATAGAGGTGGCCATAAAGATAAAGTGCTGCTCGTCAAATTCCTTAATCGGCAAGATAGCGTTGATTTTTTCGCCCTCTTGCAAGGGGAATAAATTCACTATCGGTTTGCCACGGCTGGCACGACCGCCTTGTGGCACTTCATACACCTTGAGCCAATACACTTGGCCACGGCTAGAGAAGCACAGAATGTAATCATGCGTATTCGCGACAAACATCTTGTCGATAAAGTCGTCTTCTTTGGTCGCTGCCGCCTGCTTACCTCGGCCACCACGGCGCTGCGAGCGATATTCATCTAAAGGCTGTGACTTGATATAACCGGTATGCGACAAGGTCACCACCACGTCTTGTGGGGTAATCAGGTCTTCTAAGGACAAGTCTTGTGCGTCATGCACGATTTCACTGCGTCTTTCATCACCAAATTGACTTTGAATTTGCGTCAACTCGTCCACGATAATCTGTGTCACACGCTCAGAGCGCGCCAATATATCTAACAAGTCGGCAATCAAATCCATCACTTCGCGATATTCATTGACGATCTTGTCTTGCTCAAGGCCAGTCAGGCGTTGCAAACGCATTTGCAGAATTTCTTGCGCCTGCACATCAGATAAACGATAACCGCTAGGCGTCATGCCGAAATCGACTGCCAAGCCATCTGGGCGCGAGGCTTCCATGGCGGCTCGTTTCAACATTTCTTCCACCACCGGTGAAGTCCAAGTGCGCGCCATCAACTCGCGTTTCGCGTCGGGCGGTGTGGCGGCGGCTTTAATAATGGCGATCATTTCATCGACATTGGCCAGCGCCACTGCCAAGCCCTCTAACACATGGCCACGCTCACGCGCTTTGCGCAATTCAAATACCGTGCGGCGAGTAATCACCTCGCGACGATGACGCAAGAAGGCTTCTAGCATCTGCTTCAGGTTAAGCAAACGTGGTTGGCCGTCTAAGAGCGCCACCATATTCATACCAAAGGTTTCTTGCAGCTGTGTTTGTTTATACAGATTATTCAGCACCACTTCAGGCACTTCGCCACGTTTCAGCTCAATCACCACGCGCATACCAGACTTGTCAGATTCATCGCGCAAGTCGGAAATGCCTTCGATTTTCTTGTCGTTGACTAATTCGGCGATTTTCTCGATCAGCGTTTTCTTATTCACCTGATACGGCAACTCGTCAATAATCAAGGCTTGACGATTGCCACGTTCCATATCCTCAACATGGGTACGACCGCGCATCACCACGCGACCACGGCCGGTGCGATAGCCTTCGCGCACACCAGAGGTGCCGTAGATAATGCCGGCGGTAGGGAAATCTGGCGCTGGTACGATATCGATTAACTCATCTACCGTTAATTCCGGATTTTTTAACAAGGCAAAACAAGCGGCCAGCACTTCGTTTAAGTTATGTGGCGGGATATTGGTGGCCATACCCACCGCAATACCAGAGCTACCGTTGATTAACAGATTAGGAATTCTGGCCGGCATAATCAGCGGCTCATCTTCAGAGCCGTCATAGTTAGGGCCAAAATCGACGGTTTCTTTGTCTATATCCGCCAGCAATTCATGCGCAATACGCGACATACGGATTTCCGTATAACGCATCGCCGCCGCGTTATCGCCATCGACAGAACCAAAGTTACCTTGACCATCGACCAACATATAACGCAAGGAGAAATCCTGCGCCATGCGCACGATAGTGTCATACACCGCAGTATCACCGTGTGGGTGATATTTACCGATCACATCACCGACAATACGCGCCGATTTCTTATAAGGCCGATTCCAGTCATTGCTGAGCTCGTGCATGGCGAACAACACGCGGCGATGCACAGGCTTCAAGCCATCTCTGACATCGGGTAAAGCGCGACCTACGATAACGCTCATGGCGTAATCGAGATAGGAACGGCGCATTTCATCTTCAAGACTAATCGGGAGGGTTTCTTTGGCGAATTGATCCATATTTTTTATAGTAAGTAGAAGGTTATAAAAAGTTGCTGTAAAAGCGCGAAAAAACAGAGCAAATTTTAACAGACTTAGCCACTTTTCGGCACTTTAATTTGTGCCTTAAATCATGCTTTTAAGCCACTTAAGGGCAATTTTTTAGGATAAATAAATGTCAACCATTTAAGTCATTTATATTTTTTGCTAAGGGTCTATTTTTTCGTTATTTTTCGGCAAATTTCAGGTATAATGCGCGACTTTTTTACAGCTCACAATTTGCAGGATTATTATGAAAACAGCGCAAGAACTCCGTGTTGGTAACGTGGTAATGATAGGTAGCGACCCAATGGTGGTGCAGAAAACCGAATACAACAAGTCCGGTCGTAATGCCGCCGTGGTAAAAATGAAGTTTAAAAACCTGTTAACAGACGCCCCCAGCGAGAGCGTTTATAAAGCAGACGACAAATTTGATATGGTGGTATTAGAGAAAAAAGACGTCAGCTATTCCTATTTCGCTGACCCTATGTATGTGTTCATGGACACCGAATACAACCAATACGAAGTAGAAGCGGAAAACATGACCGACGCTTTGAATTTCCTAGAAGACGGCATGCAGTGTGAAGTAGTGTTCTACAACGGCAAAGCCATCTCGGTAGAACTGCCCAATTCCGTCGTGCGCGAAATCACCTACACCGAACCCGCCGTCAAAGGCGACACCTCCGGCAAAGTAATGAAACCCGCCCGCATCTCCACCGGCTTCGAACTCCCAGTCCCCTTGTTCTGCAACGTAGGCGACAAAATCGAAATTGACACCCGCACTTTAGAATACAAAAACCGCGTGAATAAATAAATTAGGGGGGTCTCCCCCCCTACCTCGTCTTACCGACAAAAGTCGGTACTTAGCGTCTTTCCAAAAAAAGATATTTTTACCCAGTCATACTGCGCGCAGTCGCAGTATCCAAGCCAAAACAAAAAAAGCGCATTACCACCACATCATCGTTATGACACGGTGGGACAGTTAAATTTCTTTAAATATTTAGCTAGGAAGTCTATGTTTTAGCCTTGCAACTAAATCCATTTTTTCGTGCAAGATTGCCAAAATTAGTGCTGGTGAATTTTCTTGTGGTAAACAGAAAATATAATGTTTTCCGGCTAATACCACCCGCAAATTAGGTAATAAAGCAGGAATCTCTTTGTAAAACCCTTTCCCTGTTGCAACATCCTCAGCCTTCTTCTCAAGCTCGGCAATGTAACTATTACATTGCACTTTCCCCCACTGTTTCAATGTATAAAGGGTTATCTCCCGAAGATCGGCTTCAGCTTGCTTTGTCAGGAGATAGGATTTTTTCACACTGCATCACTCGCTTGAATTACTTCAGCCGCTATCTCTGAAATACTTTTGTCGGAAACCTGATTATTTCTCGCCTCAGTCAATCGCGTCTCCAAAAGCT
Source organism: uncultured Methylophilaceae bacterium (assembly GCA_964398195.1). Classification (GTDB taxonomy): domain Bacteria; phylum Pseudomonadota; class Gammaproteobacteria; order Burkholderiales; family Methylophilaceae; genus RFPI01. The sequence goes on from CAYNLW010000006.1 coordinate 53,081, forward strand.
GTCGAAGTTCGTTCAATGCCATCTCATCTTCACCAACATTAGGAAACAAACGCTCAATGGCATACTCCTTAATTGACTTCCCTTGTAAGGCCGCCAAAGCTTTTAATGTTTGATGCTGTTGGTCAGTAATATCAATAGTTAATCTGCTCATATCTCATCCTTAAGTAATTAACAAACCCACATTATCACAAATGATGTTTTGTGTTAAGGAATTATTATTTGACTTTAAAACTAGTTGATTCTCGGCAAATTAAGTGGACTACCTTATTCACCGCTGCGCGCAGTCGCCCCCAATTCCCCTCTGCGGAGGGGCTGGCACGTATGTGCCCGGGGTGGTCGCGCCGACAGGCGCATAAAACAAACAAGCGGCTTGCGCCGCAACCACCCCCACGCGACAAGCGCGTTCCCCTCCGCAGAGTGGAATTAAAACAAAAAGCCCCAACATCGTCATACTGCGCGCAGTCGCAGTATCCAGTCCAAAACCAAAAGCGCTTTTTTACCTAATCGTCATTCCGTTGAAAAACGGAATCCAGCGTCTTTCCAAAACAAAAAAGGTATTTTTACGATGTCATGCTGCGCGCAGTCGCAGTATCCAGGACACAACAAAAAGGTATTTATTCCTTACTAAACCCCAACGCTACTGGATACCGACTTTCGTCGGTATGACGGCAGAGGCATAGGATGTGCTGAGGGACGAAGCGCATCAATCGCGTAGCGATTCAACTAAATCACCTGCACACTCTGCTGAATCAACAACTGCGCCGCTGCCGTATTGTGGTTCCAAATATCAAACGTCACGCCATTATTCATCACCGTGCCAGCCGCCTTAGCCCACACATTCGTACCACCGGAAATAGCAAACCCATCAATATCCACCGTATCTGTATTGCTACCAGTAATCACCACCTGATGCCTAGCCACCGAAGTCCCTAACCCTGTCCCTGTCCAACCACTTCCCGCACTGGTGTTAAACAAATTCATCCCCGCCATATCCAACACGTCAAACAAACTAATCTTCACCGTATTCGCCGCCGTATCCGTAGCAAGGTCTATCCGCTCAATACTACTCACCCGACTCCCTACTTTAGGATTACTTGCTGCGATTTGAGAGATTTGCGTGAAGTCTATGCTGGCACCGCCACCGAGTTGCAAGGTGTCGATGCCGGTACCGCCGTCGATGCGGGCGAGTTGTTGGGTTGGGTTGTCAATAATATCTATTCCAAGGGTAACAGGGCCACTTGTTAAGGCAGCTATATTGCTTGCGTTGACTCTTAACAAATCATTTCCAGCTCCACCAAGCAATACATCAGCGCCGCCAGCACCTGTAATCGTGTCATTCCCAGCGGCTCCAAAAATAATCTCAGCCGCTGTTGTACCAACTACTGTGTCAGCACCTCCCGTTGGCGTATTGTAATAATTCAGTCCAAGACCAATACCTGCAGCAACGACGGCTATACTTACCGGCTTGGTATCTGTTTTACCGAAAATCACATAACTTTTTCCAGCATCTAGCGTGCTCGCACTAAAGTCTGCTTCCGAAGCACCGACAATTAAATCTGACAAACCATCGCCATTAACATCCCCAGCAGATGAAACTGATGTTCCGAATTTATCACCGGCAGACTGACCATTAATAACAAAACCTCCAGTTCCTGCCGCAATATCGCTAAGATTAATTGCATTGTTGTCGTTTGATTTTCCAAAGACAACATAAGCTCTACCAATATCAACATCAGTTCCTATATCGCTCTTAGCAACACCAATGATTAAATCTGCAAGCCCATCGCCATTAACATCACCTGCTCCTGCGACCGCGTTACCACTCTCCTCGTTTGCGTTATTACCCATAATAACGAACCCGCCCGTACCAGCCGCTATAGCTGACATCTCAATGTTATTGTTATTGTTATTGTTATTGTTACTTTTGCCAAACACCACATAAGTTCTACCCCTGTTTGAATTGCTTAAGGCAGCCCCTATTACTGAACTGAGTTAATTTTTTGAACCAGTTGTTGAGAGAGGATAGACTCATCAA
>CAYNLW010000007.1:0-7276 GCA_964398195.1 uncultured Methylophilaceae bacterium
ACGCCGTTGAGGATTTCTTGGCGGGCTTGGTCTATGTCTTGCCAGCCGTCTATTTTTACCCATTTGCCTTTGTCTAAGTCTTTATAGTGCTCGAAGAAGTGGGCGATGATGTTGAGGCGCCATTCGGAGACGTCGCTGTATTTCTGTAAATGTTTGTATAAGCCACACACTTTATCAATCGGTACGGCTAGCACTTTGGCATCGGGGCCGGCTTCGTCAGTCATCATTAGCACCCCTAGCGGACGGCAGCGCACTACCACGCCTGGGATTAAAGGAACCGGAGTGATGACTAGCACATCTACTGGGTCGCCGTCTTCCGACAGGGTGTGCGGGATATAGCCGTAGTTGCAGGGGTATTGCATAGAGGTGCCCATGAAACGATCGACGAAAATCGCGCCGCTTTCTTTATCGACTTCGTATTTCACTGGGTCGCCTTGCATAGGAATTTCAATCACTACATTAAAATCATTGGGAAGATCTTTGCCACTTGGCACGTTCATTAAAGCCACAATTATTACCTTCTTAATTAAGTTAAATAAATTCTTTGCCTGTCAGTTGTCGATAGGCTTGTTGATATTTTTCGCTGGTTTTGGCTGCCACTTCGGCAGGCAACACGGGCGCCGGTGGGGTTTTATTCCAACCTGAAGATTCCAGCCAATCGCGCACATATTGCTTATCAAAACTGGGCGGATTTTTGCCCACTTGATATTGCTCGGCCGGCCAGAAGCGCGAGGAGTCTGGCGTCAGCACTTCGTCGATTAAGTGCAACTGGCCTTGTTCATCTAGTCCAAATTCAAACTTGGTGTCGGCGATAATAATGCCGCGTGTTAGCGCATAGGCCGCAGCTTCTTGATATAGACGCAGACTGACTTCGGCGACTTGTTGCGCCAAGGGCTGGCCTATCAGTTCGGCGCATCTGGCTAGGCTGATATTTTCATCATGGTCGCCCACTGCGGCTTTGCTGGAAGGCGTGAACAGCGGTTGCGGCAACTGCTCGGCTTCGCGCAAGCCAGCGGGCAAAGTGATGCCGCATACTGCGCCGGTCTGTTGATATTCTTTCCAACCGCTGCCGACGAGGTAGCCACGCACGATGGCTTCTATAGGTAGCGGGGTTAATTTTTTCACCACCAAGGCACGTTTGCCTAATTGCGCTTGTTCGGCTGGGTCTTTCACCACGCTAGCGGGATCTATGCCGGTTAAATGGTTAGGAATAATGTGGCCTAGCCGCTCAAACCAAAAGTTGGCTATCTGCGTGAGCAGCGCGCCTTTATTTGGGATGGGTGTGGGCAGAATTACATCAAAGGCGGATAAGCGGTCGCTAGCGATAAGCAACATATGCTTTGCGTCGATATCGTAAATATCGCGCACTTTGCCACGATGAATCAGCGGCAAACTTTTGATGCTGGATTGTGCCAGTGGCTGTTGGGCGCGCTGTTCCAAAATATCTACCGCAGGCAATTTCTTGCCTTCCAAAAATTCCAAAAAGGCACCACCGGCGGTAGAGATATAAGAGACTTTGTCGTAGATATCGAATTTTTGTATGGCTGCGATGGTGTCGCCGCCACCCGCCAAGGTGAACGCTTTGGTATTGGCGATGGCCATGGCGATGGCTTTGGTGCCGGCAGAAAATTGCTCAAATTCAAACACACCTAGCGGGCCATTCCACACCACTGTGCCGGCTTGCATAATGATATCCACCAGTTGTTGTGCGCTTTGTGGGCCGATATCAAAAATCATATCGTCCGCTTGCACCTGTTGTACTGGCTTGATGCTGGCCTGTGCGTCTGGCGCAAATTGTTTGCCCGTGACCACATCAACCGCCATAGGCACGGCTGCGCCGCGTTGCGCCATGGTTTGCATCAATTGCTTGGCGGTGTCTAGCAAATCGTCTTCACATAAAGAGTTGCCTATCTCAGTGCCATTGGCTTTTAAAAAGGTGTTGGCGATACCACCGCCGACCACTAATTGATCGACCTTATCGGCTAGGCTTTCTAATACGGTTAATTTGGTGGATACCTTGGAACCGCCAACGATGGCGACCAAAGGCCGTGCGGGGTTCATCAAGGCTTTGCCCAAGGCGTCTAGTTCTTCAGTCAGCAAAAAGCCAGCGCAAGCAATAGGCGCGAATTTGGCGATCCCATGCGTGGTCGCCTCAGCGCGGTGAGCGGTGCCAAAGGCGTCCATCACGAATACATCGCATAAGGCGGCATAGGCTTGCGCGGTGCTATCTAGGTTCTTTTTCTCGCCTACATTAAAACGGCAGTTTTCTAATAACACCAATTCGCCAGCGGCCACCTCAAAGCCCCCTTGCACCCAGTCTTTAATCAAACGCACTGGTCGCGATAATTTTTGGCTCAGCACATCGGCGACGGGTTGTAGGGAATTTTCTGCTGAATAAACCCCTTCTTCTGGGCGCCCCAAATGCGAAGTCACCATCACTTTTGCGCCTTGTTGCAGGGCATATTGTATGGTCGGTAGCGAGGCGGTGATACGCGCATCAGAGCTGACTTTGCCGTCTTGTAAGGGCACGTTTAAATCGGCACGGATAAACACTCGCTTGCCGGCTAAATCCACATCTCGCATATTGATGACGCTCATCATGACTCCTTAAGCAATGTGCTGAGCTAGGCGCAATAAATTACAGCTATAGCCGTATTCGTTGTCATACCACGCCACCACTTTAACGAAAGTGGGGTCTAGCATAATGCCGGCTTCGGCATCGAATACCGAGGGACAAGGCTCGCCACGGAAATCGGTGGACACCAATTTCTCATTGGTAAAGCCCAACACACCTTTCATTGACCCAGTGGAAGCGGCTTTCATGGCATTAATAATATCTTCATAGCTCACTGGTTTGGCTAGCTCGCAGGTCAAATCCACCACGGAAACATTGGAGGTGGGAATACGGAAAGCCATGCCAGTTAATTTTTTATTTAATTCGGGGATCACTTTACCTACCGCTTTGGCAGCGCCAGTGGAGGACGGAATAATGTTTTCCAAAATGGCACGGCCGCCGCGCCAGTCTTTTTTAGATTGGCCATCGACGGTTTTTTGTGAGGCCGTGGCAGCGTGCACCGTGGTCATTAAGCCACGCTTGATGCCAGCAAAATCATTGAGCACTTTGGCCACTGGGGCTAAGGCATTGGTGGTGCAAGAGGCTGCCGAGATAATGGCTTGGCCTTGATAGCTTTGGTGATTCACGCCATACACAAACATAGGCGTATCGTCTTTGCCGGGGGCGGATTGGATCACTTTTTTCACACCGTGGTCGATATGCGTTTGGCAACTTTCTAGTGTCAAAAATGCGCCAGTACATTCAGCCAGCACATCTACCCCCAAGTCTTTCCATGCAATATTGGCGGGGTCGCGTTCAAAGGTCAGGGCGATACGCTGACCATTGATAATCAAAGCATTGCTTTCCACTTGGATATCCGCCTTAAAGCGGCCATGCACCGAGTCATATTGCAACATATAGGCCATATAGTCAGCCTCTGTGGTGCCATTGATGGCGACAATTTGAATATCTTGGAATTCTGCTTCTTGAAATGCTGCGCGCAATACCATGCGGCCAATACGACCAAATCCGTTGATGCCTACTCTGATTGTCATGACGCTACCTTCATTCTTCTCAATTCAACTATTCAATGCATGCCTGTGCAGACTGAATGCCGCGCTATATTGAATGGTGCTCTATCTCACCATGGCTGGCTGCGGCTGCGCCAACAGGCTATACACATTGGCTAAAAACATTGACTAAACACATTGGCTAAAAAAAGGACTGAAAGAAAAAGGGAGTCCTAGCTTGTCGGACTCCCTTAAACCAACCTAATCAATCACACCGACTAGGTTTTAAAGTACTGACTTCACTGTGTTCACTACGTTTTCAACAGTGAAACCGAAGTGCTTCATCAATACGCCACCAGGAGCAGATTCACCGAAAGTATCGATGCCCACTACGGCGCCTTCTAGACCTACATATTTGCGCCAGAAGTCTGGGTGAGCAGCTTCTACTGCCACACGTTTAACGCCTGGGGTTAATACGCTGTCGCGATAGGCTTTGTCTTGACGGTCAAATACATTGGTTGATGGCATAGAGACCACACGCACCTTAGTACCTGCTGCATTCAATTCAGCCGCGGCTTTAATCGCCAAATCTAATTCTGAACCATTGGCAATAATGATCACATCGGCTTTGCCAGCGACATCAGAGAATACATAACCACCCTTACGGATTAAATCGAAATGCGCTGTATCATGTTTGATGCCTGGCACATTTTGACGGCTTAATACCAAGCTAGATGGACCATCTTTACGCTCGATAGCCGATACCCATGCCACGGCAGTTTCAGTGGAATCAGCTGGGCGCCATACATCCATGCGAGGGATATAACGCAAACCAGCGGTGTTTTCTACTGGTTGGTGGGTTGGGCCGTCTTCGCCTTGACCGATAGAATCGTGGGTCAATACTGCGATAGTGCGTTGTTTCATCAAAGCAGCCATACGCAGCGCGCTCTTAGCGTAGTCGGAGAACATATGGAAAGTGCCGCCGAATGGGATTAAACCACCATGCAAGGCCATGCCATTCATAATCGCGAACATACCAAATTCACGCACGCCGTAAGAGATATAGTTACCAGGTTTCTTGGCATCTACGTGGGTGAAACTGCCACATGAAGTTAAGTTAGAACCGGTTAAGTCAGCTGAACCGCCCAAGAACTCAGGCAGGGTTGGCGCTAAGGCAGCAATCACGTTTTGTGAAGCTTTACGCGTCGCCACGGTTTCTGCTTTTTCGTTCATAGCAGCAATCATGGCATCAGTCACTTGCTTCCAGTTAGCTGGCAATTCACCTGCCATACGGCGTTTGAATTCTGCTGCTTCAGCTGGGAATGCTTTGGCATAAGCGTCAAATTTGGCATTCCAATCGGCTTCCAATTTGGCGCCTTTGGCTTTTTGGTCCCAACCAGCGTAAACGTCTGCTGGGATTTCGAATGGAGGGTAGTTCCAACCGATGTTCTTACGGGTTAATGCCACTTCTTCTTCGCCTAATGCAGAACCGTGACAGTCGTGGCTACCAGATTTGTTAGGAGAGCCTTTACCGATAATGGTTTTACAGCAGATTAGAGAAGGTTTGTCAGTGACTGCTTTGGCTTTCTTGATGGCAGCGTCGATAGCGTCAACATCATGGCCATCGACCGATTGCACATGCCAGCCATAAGATTCAAAACGTTTGGCGGTGTCGTCGGTGTACCAGCCTTCGATATGGCCGTCGATAGAGATGCCGTTGTCATCCCAGAAAGCCACCAATTTACCTAGACCCCATGTACCAGCCAAAGCACAAGCTTCGTGGGAAACGCCTTCCATCATACAACCGTCACCTAAGAAGCAATAAGTGTAGTGGTCAACGATATCGTGTCCGGGCTTGTTGAATTGATGCGCTAATAATTTTTCTGCCATGGCGAAACCCACCGCATTGGTAATGCCTTGTCCTAAAGGACCGGTGGTGGTTTCTACGCCAGGGGCATAGCCGTATTCTGGGTGGCCTGCACATTTGGAATGCAATTGACGGAAAGTTTTGATTTCGTCTATAGGCAAGTTGTAGCCTGTCAAATGCAAGAGCGAATAAATCAGCATAGAGCCGTGACCATTGGACAGAATAAAGCGGTCGCGGTCAGCCCATTGCGGATTATTTGGATTGTGGCGCAAATGATGATTCCACAATACTTCTGAAATTTCTGCCATGCCCATAGGTGCGCCTGGGTGGCCAGAGTTAGCTTTTTGCACTGCATCCATGGATAACGCACGGATAGCATTTGCTAAATCTTGACGTGTTGCCATTTTCTTCTCCCCTATCAATATCTATCAATCATCAAACTGTTAACACTGCTAAACGTCCAATTACTTAAACGACAAGTCACGTAAACGACAAGTCACGTAAACGACAAGTCACGGCGTTTAATCAGACAAGTAAATTATTTCAAGCAAGCCATTCAAGGCAAAAAGGCTAAAGCAAAATGATGCCCAAAACTGCCAAAATCGCCATATACTGAGTAAAAACATGAACTCGAAATTATTGCCCAGATAGCGTTTTTGAGCAAGTAAAAACAGCGCCTAAGCGCCGTTTTGTCGAGTACAGCCTACAAGCAAATCGATTTGTTTATTTCCATTTGATGGAACAGCCTATGCTGGCGATTTGCTCGGCGGGACCTTGGCCGGTTTTAGCCACTTGCAACATCGCCTCTAGCAACTCGCGTTTCATATTCGGCTTGGGTTGTGGATCGCGCCCTTGCGCATCAAGACGGCCGCGATATTGCAATTTCAAGTCAGCGTTAAAGCCAAAAAAGTCTGGGGTGCAGACTGCGCTATAAGCATGGGCTACCTGCTGGCTTTCATCGTGTAAATAGGGAAAACAGAATTGCCATTGCTGCGCCATTTTTTGCATATTTTCATAGCTATCGTCGGGATAATTCACTGCATCGTTGCTGCAAATCGCCGCCACATTTACCCCAGCGGCTTGCAAGGCACGCGCATCTTCTACCAAGCGCTGATGTATGGCTTTGACATAGGGGCAGTGGTTGCAAATAAACATCAATAACAGCCCATTGCGCCCGCGCAACTGCTCTAGGCTATAGCGCTGACCGTCCACGCCGAGTAAATCAAACGCTGGCGCTGGCCAATCAAAATCACATACGGGTGGATTTAAACTCACCATGGGGTATTTCCTTCATCTAAAATAAGCGACATTTGTCTATTTTATCACCGAGCTTTTGACCCTTATGCGTACCACCCGATTCTATTGCGACCCTGCTCAATGCGACCGACTTAGCTTGGGCAGCCTGATTCAACTGCCCGACCATGCCGCCTTGCATGCTTGCAAAGTATTGCGTTTGGAGGTGGGCGATCGCGTGGTGCTGTTCAATGGCGACGGACAGGATTATGACGCGCAGATTCAACATATCAGCAAGCAGCAAGTGCGCTGCAAAATCACTGCGGTGCGCGCTTTGCACAATGAATCGCCGTTGCAGCTGCTGTTGGCACAAGCCATTTCTGCCGGTGATCGCATGGATTTCACCATACAAAAGGCGGTTGAATTGGGGGTCAGCGCGATTCAGCCGATTGCTAGTCAGCGCAGCGTGGTCAAGCTCACGGCAGAGCGCGCACAAAAACGCTTGCAACATTGGCAGAATGTGGCCAATGCCGCTTGCGAACAATCCGGTCGGGCGCTGGTGCCGCAAGTGTTTGCCCCGCTTAGTTTGGCGCAATGGCTGAGTCAGGCGCC
>CAYNLW010000007.1:7376-40414 GCA_964398195.1 uncultured Methylophilaceae bacterium
GGCTGGCTAGAGGCTTAACATTGCAACAGTTGGCACAACAAATTGCCACCGATGCCGGCAACTTATCGCGCATAGAACAAGGCAAACAGGGCATCAGTGCGATGATGCTAGATAAGCTGTGTGACGCGCTAGATACTTCGCCTGCGCAGTTATATGGCTATACGGCAAGCGATAATATTGCGGATTACGCAAATACAACTGCACTCACTAGCATTGTAGCCAGCCCGGCACCCGCTAGCAGCCATGCCAACCTCACAGCAAGCCTACCAACACGGCCTGCCAGCCATGATGCGCCGCAATTTGTCAGCTGGTTTCGTTCTGCCGCACCGTATATCCATGCGTTTGGTGGCAAGACCTTTGTGATTGCATTTGGTGGCGAGGTGGTGGCAGATGGCCAATTTACTGCGCTGTCGCATGACTTAAATTTGCTGGCCAGCTTAGAAGTTAGGCTGATTTTGGTGCATGGGGCGAGGCCGCAAATCGAAGCAAAATTAAAACAAGCCAATTTGCAAACCAAATTGGTCGATGGTTTGCGCGTCACCGATGACCAAGCGATAGAAATCGTCAAACAAGCCAATGGCGCGATACGCGTGGATATTGAGTCGCAACTTTCTATGGGCTTGGTCGATTCGCCTATGGCCGGCTCGGATATCCGCGTGGCCAGCGGTAACTTTGTCACTGCCAAGCCTTTGGGGGTGATGCAAGGGGTAGATTTGCAACATACTGGCGAGGTCAGAAAGATAGATCATATCGGCATACAAAAACGCTTGGACGATGGCGAAGTGGTATTGCTATCGCCCATGGGCTATTCCCCCACTGGCGAGATTTTTAACCTAGCGGTGGAAGATGTGGCGGTGAGCACGGCCATTGCGCTGGACGCGGATAAGCTGATTTTTCTGATGGACAAAGAAGGTGTGCACAATATACGCGGCGAATTATTGCGTGAGATGACCACGCAAAAAGCCAAAAATTTATTGCAACACGTACACCACTATGGCCATGCCAAGCCCAGCCAACCAGGCGCTGCGCCTTATATCACGGAAGACGAGTTGTATTATTTGCCAGCCGCTATTCGCGCCTGTGAAAACGGTGTGGCGCGCACGCACTTAATTTGCCGGCATACCGATGGGGCGATATTGCAAGAGCTATTTACCTTGCAGGGCATAGGCACCATGGTCACCGAGACACCGCTAGAAATCATGCGGCAAGCCGATATCGACGATGTTGGCGCTTTGCTTAAGCTGATTGAACCGCTAGAAGCAGAAGGCATTTTGGTCAGACGTGGGCGCGAGCGCTTGGAAATGGAAATCAAGCAGTTCTATGTCATGGAACACGATGGTCGGGTGATTGGCTGCGCTGCGCTGTATCCTTTCCAACAAGAAAAAATGGTGGAGTTCGCTTGCCTTGCCATACACCCGGCTTATCGTGGTGCGGGACGTGGCGATAAGCTATTCCATTATTGTGAACAGCAGGCCACGGAGATGGGCTTTAGGCGCATGTTTTGTTTAACTACACGCACCGAGCATTGGTTTATTGAACGTGGCTTTAAACAAAGTCAGGTAGCAGATCTGCCTATGGGCAAGCAGCAACTGTATAACTTGCAACGGCGCTCAAAAGTATTTATCAAAAGCCTGTAAATTTTCATTAAAATAATGGTCATTTAGCGGCGGGCTCCATGCCCGCCTAATTTTATCTGTCACGGCATCTTGCCATTAGGAAACCGCATGCTGAACCAAACCAATGCGAGCCAGAAAGCACAAACACTGGCAGAGGCGCTTCCCTATATCAAGCGCTTTTTTGATAAGACCATCGTCATTAAATACGGCGGCAATGCCATGACAGAACCCCATCTAAAAGAGTCGTTTGCCAGCGATGTGGTGATGCTTAAATTGGTCGGCATGAACCCCGTGGTGGTGCATGGTGGCGGCCCGCAAATCAATGAGATGTTGGATAAGCTAGGCAAAAAAGGCCAGTTTATTCAAGGCATGCGGGTGACTGACGCAGAGACCATGGATATTGTAGAAATGGTGTTGGGCGGTCAGGTGAATAAAGAAATCGTCAATCTGATTAATCAAAAAGGCGGCAAAGCGGTAGGCCTGACTGGGCAAGACGGCAATTTTATTCACGCCAGCAAATTGCTCATGCCGGACAAAGATAAACCTGAACAAATGATAGATATCGGTCAGGTGGGCGATATTAGCAAGATAGATCCCAGCATTATTAGCTTTCTCGATAGCGGCGACTTTATTCCGGTGATTGCGCCGATTGGCGTTGGCGCAGATGGTAAAACTTACAATATCAATGCCGATATGGTGGCCGGCAAATTGGCAGAGATACTCGGTGCAGAGAAATTAATCTTGCTCACCAATACGCCTGGTGTTCTGGACAAAAACGGCAATCTATTGACCGGCCTCACCCCTAAACAAATCGACGACTTGGTAGCTGATGGCACCCTGTCTGGCGGTATGCTGCCCAAGATAGGCTCGGCACTTGACGCGGCGCGCGGCGGGGTTAAGTCGGTGCATATTATTGATGGCAGAGTAGAACACGCCTTGCTGCTTGAAGTGCTCACCGATGAAGGTGTGGGTACGCTTATAAAAGCTAAATAGATTAAGCGACCTAGTTCACTTGCCATCATTCACCAAAGTATCGGCCAAAACACTGACACCATGAGCAAACGCAGGGTATGGATTTTTGATTTAGACGACACCCTGCATAATGCTTCGGCGCATATCTTCCCGGTGATGAATCAGGCCATGACGCAATATATTATGGACTGTTTGAATTATGACGAGCCTCAGGCGCAACAATTACGCAAGCACTATTGGCGCTTATATGGCGCCACACTGAAAGGCTTAGTGCGTCATCATCAAGTAAATCCGCATCATTTTCTGCGTCATACCCACGACTTTATGGATTTGCCCAGCATGGTGCAGCAGCGACAACAATTGCGTCATCTAATCCGCAGCCTGCATGGTCGCAAAGTCATCTTTACCAATGCCCCCAAACGCTATGCGCAGCAAGTATTAGAAATTCTTGGCATCAGCGATTTATTTGAATTGGTATTTAGTGTCGAGTCCACGCAGTTTCATCCCAAGCCGCATATACGAGGTTTTCGACAATTGCTGCGCAGCTTAAAAGTGAGTGCTGGCGATTGTATTATGTTGGAAGATAATCCCGCCGCTTTGATGACGGCCAAACGCTTGGGCATGCAAACCATTTGGATTAGCAAGCAATTAAAAAAGCCTTGTTTTGTGGATAGAAGATTGTCAGATGTGTTAGCGCTTACTCGTAATCGATTATAATACCGGCTTGTGATTGGATATTTTTAACCTTACACATTCATACTTTTCTGGGAGGTCAATATGGCAGTGGAACGTGGTCAACGCAAACAACAAATTTTAGAAACGCTGGCGAATATGTTGCAGAAACCGCAACATGAAAAAATCACCACCGCCATCTTAGCCGCCAAACTAGAAGTCAGCGAAGCGGCTTTGTATCGACACTTTGCTAGCAAGGCGCAAATGTTTGAAGGCTTGATTGATTTTATTGAGCAAAGCATTTTCGGTTTAATCAATAAAATTTCTTCGGAAGAAGAAAATGGACTAAGCCAAGTGCGCAGAATGTTGACTGTGTTGCTACTATTCGCAGAAAAAAATCCCGGCATGACTAGAGTGCTGATAGGTGATGCTTTGGTGCACGAAGACAGCACGCTACAAGCGCGCATCAATCAAATTTTCGATCGTTTAGAATCCACCCTAAAACAATCGCTACGCATCGCCGAAGCGCAATCCAACATCAAACTAGACCCCGAAGCACAAGCCAACCTAATGCTTTGCTTCGTCATCGGCCGCTGGCATCAATTCGCCAAAAGCGGCTTCAAACGCAAACCCATGGAATTAGTACAAAGACAACTGATGGCCTTGCTGAATACTGAGGAATAATGGCTGGGGTTATTTTTTTATTAAATAACCGACTAAACCACCCATGGCTAATGAAAGAACAGACATTGCCCATTTTTTTTCTTCTGATGAGGTAGTGGCTGACATTAGGGTGTTATAGCAAACAAAAAACATTATGATGACCAATGCAATGGCCACTAAAAATAATATCAAGTCTTTGGCGAGCCTTACTCTGCGCTCGCCATCTGTTTCAACCGGAGATACCGACACCGAGAAATTATGTTTTGGTGGTGGGGTATTTAGGTCTATGGTGTTCATATTCCGATGATCTCAGTATCAAGTTTTTTTGTTTTTGGATCGACTAAACCAATCTTAAGACCATTTTTTTTCCCTTCATAAGCTGCAAGTAGAAGCTGTAAAGCTTTACGAAGAATTTCGCTTTTGTTGGTTTCAGCTTCAGCTGCCGCTTGGTCAATTTCACGATTAAGATCGTCCGACAAAATCACATTAAAACGTACACTCATACTGCACTCCTTTATTTAATCATATGTGTTTTATACACCTTTTATACATATTTTAAAATAAGCCGACTACATTTTAAATAGTTAGAATCTTGCTAGCTTTCAGTCAGTCAATTTCTTTAGTGCTTCAACTCTGGCGTCAAAAACAGCCTGTCTGATTTGTTCATTATCTTGATATTGTGCGGCGATTTTGCCGGCATCTACGCTGGCAATGATGTTGAGGGCTTGGCGTAAAAAGTCGGCGACGACGTATTCGGCTTGTTCGAAGCCGGTTCTGCCGCGACTATCGCATTCGCAGGCGGCGAGGAATTGCTCGAAACGTTGCGGTTGGCGTAGCGCGTCTAGTTGGCCTAGAAATTCTAATAATGTGGCTGGGCGCATTTGTTGCGCTTGGTGCAATTTGCCGTGGTATTTGGCCACGATATGCGCTAAAGCGGCGCAATCATTGGGCACTTTAAGGCGCGCCACTACCTCTTTGAGTAAGTCCACGCTGCGCGCTTCGTGGCCTATATGTCTAGGCAGGGTTTCTGCTGGGGTGGTGCCTTTGCCTAGATCATGACACAGCGCGGCGAAGCGCACTGGGAGGGGGAATTGCTGTTGGGCGGCGTAATCTATCACCAACATAATATGCACACCGGTGTCGATTTCTGGATGATATTGCGCTGGTTGCGGCACCCCCCATAGCCTATCGAGCTCGGGCAATAACACGGCTAAAGCACCACAAGCGCGTAGCACTGCAAACATACGGCTGGGTTTTTGTTCCATCAAACCAGTGGCTAATTCTTGCCATACGCGCTCTGGCACCAGCGCATCGACTTCGCCTGCTTGCACCATCTGTTGCATCAACTGTAGGGTGCTGGGGTGCACCTGAAAATCTACAAAACGCGCAGCAAATCTGGCCAAACGCAAGATACGCACTGGGTCTTCGGCAAACGCTGGGCTGACATGGCGCAACAGTTTGGCTTGCAAATCTTGTTGCCCGCCATATGGGTCTATCAGTTTGCCATCGCTATCTTGCGCGATGGCATTGATGGTCAAATCACGCCGCAGCAAATCTTGTTCTAATGTGACATCGCTGGCGGCATGCACCACAAAGCCTTTATAGCCTTTGCCAGATTTACGCTCAGTGCGCGCTAGCGCATATTCTTCATGGGTTTGTGGATGCAAAAACACCGGAAAATCTTTGCCTACTGGTCGGTAACCCAACTGCGTCATCTGTTCAGGCGTAGCGCCCACCACCACATAGTCTTTGTCCTGCACCGGCAGGCCTAGCAAGGCATCACGCACTGCACCGCCGACACAGTAAATCTTCATTATCTGCCTGCGGTGACACGAAATTGGTTGTATTGATTACGCGGATTTTGCCCACTTAGAAAATCCTGCATCACCGCTTCTAATGGGGTGGCGCGGATGCCGAATGGCAAACTTTGGGCGGAGATATTATCCACTTGCATAGAGCGTATATTGTCGCGTGTCATCAATTTGACCGGCAACCACTCCATAAAAAACGCTTGTATATACGACAAGCGATCGCTCAAGCCTATGATGATAGGGCGCTTGCCTATGGCTTTGGCGACGGTTTGTATCAACTCTTTAAAGCGATAAACGCGTGGTCCTGCCAGCTCATACACTTGCCCTTCGCTGGCGCTATCGTTTAAGGCGGCCAACATCACTTTGACGACATCTTCCACATAAACCGGTTGAAAACGACAATTCGGTTTGGCTAATAACAGCACCGGCAACCATTTCACTAACTGGGCAAATAGATTGATAAAGCTATCACCACGGCCAAAAATCACCGAGGGTCTAAAGATGGTGGTGGCCAGTTTGGCTTGTTGCTGTATGGCCTTCTCGCCGGCATATTTGGACTGCAGATAGCGGCTAGGCGCCTGCGCACTCGCGCCTAAAGCGCTGACATGCAATAGGCGCGGGATATGCAGTTGGCTACATAACTGCGCTAGTTGTTTAGGGAATTGATGATGCACGCGATCAAAGCTGAGCTTTTTCGATTGATGCAAAATACCAATTAAATTAATCACCGCATCAGCCCCTTGCAACGCTGTCTGCAAGCTGGCGCTATTAAAAATATCGGTCTGCACCACGCTGACGGTAGGCAATAAAATTAAATGTTTGGCAGACTCGCGTCGGCGTGTCAGCACTTTTACTGCATAACCTGCGGCCGACAGTTGCGCCACCAAAGCGCTACCCAAAAAGCCCGAACCGCCCAATACCACAATCTGTTTGCTATTCACTGCAATCAACTCCTAATTTATGATTTCTTCAACAGGGTTAGTTTTATTTTGCCACTCGCTGCCGTTGGACACCTTGCCTAATAATTGTTTCAGGCTAATGCCGGGTTTGCCCAAGCGCTGCGTGTAATAGTAAGTATTTAACATCACTTTTTGCACATATAGGCGAGTTTCTAAAATGGGTATGGTCTCGGCATAAATCGCACCCTCCATAGACTGATCGCCCACCCAATTACGCACTCGACTTGGACCGGCATTATAAGCCGCCGTGGCCAATGGCGTCTGCCCAGCAAAGCTATCCAAGGTGTATCGCAAATAATAGGTGCCCAGTTTAATATTGGTATCCAGTTGTTGCATATGCTCGGTCTTAAAATCTTTCCAACCATTGCGCTTGGCTATCCATTTGGCAGTGGCAGGCATCACCTGCATCATGCCGCTGGCGCCGACCCCGGAGCGGGCATTTAAATTAAAGCGACTTTCTTGACGGCTTAGCCCATATACCCATGCGCTATCGACTTGGTGATGATTGGCAAAGTTCTCCACCACTTCGCGATAGGGCAGCGGATAACGTAGCGTATCGTTATTCAGTTGCTGGGTTTTTTCTATGGTGTTAATCGCCACATCTAACCAGCCTAGTTTATTGGCATACTCAGCTGCGCTAATCAACTGCTTATCCGACATGTTTTTAATGGCATAACTCCATTCCGCACGCGACTCCCAGCGCAAGCCGATATTCTCCAATTCCACTGCACGCTGTATGGTAGGCAGATTGCCTATCGCCTCAAGCTCAGCGCTGGAGGGAATATAGGGCTGACTGGGCGCACGCATCACATCGCCCATTTCTTCTTCTGCCAGCACGCCATAAAAATTGCGTTGTTTGGCCAGTTCAACAAAGATGGCATTAGCGTTAGCAATCTCGCGTTTTTCTTTATGACAGCGCGCCAACCAATACCGCCAGACTGGCTCTAATTGTAGCTTGGCGGGCATCTCGCGTATGGTGGCTTGCAAACTATCCCATTGACGTAAACGCAAGGCGGCGCGCGCTTTCCATGCATAAGCCTGCTCGTCTAATTTAGCCCCCTCTTGCTGGCTGTCTATTTGCTCAAATAATTTAAGCGCGTCGTCTTGTAAATTAAAGGCAGCGGCGGTGGCTAGCCGCACCGCTAAATAATTTTTTTCTTCTGGCGTCAAACTGGGCTGAATTTTGCTCAGCACTTTTTGTGTTTGCGCCCAATCGCGTTTAGCCATTCTGGCCAAGGCATAGATGGCTAATTCGCGCTCAACTCTGCTGTTAAGTGCGCCAGTGTGCTTTAAAATCAGCTGTGGGTTTTGATTCAGCGCGTCCAGTCTTTTGCCTTGTGCGGCCGTGCTATTGGGCAATCTCGCCAACACCAGTTTGGCGGTCTCTAGTTGTTGATCACGCAAACTATTGCGCAATTTTTTCCATAGATCTTCTTGGCTTAAGATTTGCTCTTTTTGCATCTCATCAAACAACATCTGACAACCGCTAGGCCAGTCATACAGCTCGTGCCAAATTTCCCGCCCCTGTATCAAGGCCAAGCGATCATCCAGCGCATTGCGACCGAGCAAGGCGGCACATTGCACCCCTATATCTTCTTTGGAATAGCCTTGAAACACAGCAAAGAACTTATCCCACTGCTGTCGTTTGGCCAGTTGTTTTAGCCACTCGGCGCTGATTTTGTCGGAGAAAGGCAGGTCCGGATATTGTTTGAGAAAAGCCTCAAAATGGCTATCTTGCGCATCATTCAAAGTCAGCAACAGTTGCCAATAACGCGCATAGCCGGCCAGCAAATAGTGCTCAGCTTCTAGTTTTTCTGCTGCTTGATTGAGTTCATTGAGATGGCGCAGTTGGTAATCACTGCGCGCCCGCATCAGGATTTGCGCAAGTTTTTCATTGCTGGCTGGGGGGGCGATTTTGCTGCTATCGCTAGGCGCTTCAGCGGCTATAACAGCGCCGCTGACCATGGCCCATAACAGCAGTGTGAGTGCGAGCAATCTATTCCACCTCATGCGAGCTTTCCTCACTTTATCAATACTGAAGGTAAATACCGACTATCCAAAGACTGTAGCTGAATGACGCTATCGCCAAAAATCGCCAAAAAATTAAATTAATATCAACCGCGAGATGACAAATAAAATACCCGCCGCAATCAGCACCAATAAGCAGTATTTGGCAATCTGCCAAGCCAAGCGCAGATAACCTTTATGCTGGGTCACCACAAAAGCGCCTAGACAGACCAAGATGGCGATTCCAACGATAATCATGAGCAATCTTAAAACCAGCATAGCAAGCGCCTGAGAGAGTCCGCAGAATTAAATAAATTGCATGGCAGTGGCATCGACCAGCGCATGGGCATACACTTTGGGCGCGTCGGCCTCATGTTCAAAAGTGGCATATTCCCATGCCTGTTGGTCTGCCATTAAATTGCGTATCAGTTGATTATTCATCGCATGACCGGATTTATAGGCGGTAAACGCGCCTAATAAAGGGTGACCTAGCACATATAAATCGCCTATGGCATCTAGTGCTTTATGTTTCACAAACTCGTTTTCATAACGCAGGCCATCGCGATTTAAGATTCTATATTCGTCCAACACGATGGCATTATCCAAACTGCCGCCACGCGCCAAGCCCATAGAGCGCAGCGCTTCGACTTCGTGCATAAAACCAAAAGTGCGGGCACGACTGACTTCGCGGATATACGAGTGATCGGCAAAATCGATCACCACGCGATTGTCCAATTCTTCAAATACTGGGTGTGGGAAGTCTATGGTGAAGTCTAAACGGAAACCAAAATACGGCTCAAAACGCACCCACTTATCGCCGTCTTGCACTTGTATGGTTTTCTTAATGCGAATAAATTTTTTCGCGCTCTCTTGTTCGGCGATTCCCGCTTGCTGTATCAGATACACAAACGGCGCCGAGCTGCCATCCATAATCGGCACTTCAGCCGCGTTTAATTCGACCAATACATTATCTATGCCCAAACCAGCCAGCGCAGACAACAGATGTTCAACGGTGGCCACACGCATACCATCGCACTGCAAGGCAGAGCACATGCGGGTATCAGTGACCAACTCAGGACAAACCTTTAATTCCGGCGCGTTCGGCAGATCAACACGTCGGAACACGATACTGCTATCGACTGGGGCGGGTTTGAGCGTCATGGTGACTTTGTCACCAGAGTGCAACCCTACGCCAGTCGCGCTAATCGAGGTTTTTAATGTGCGTTGTTTTAACATCGTTGTGTCAGTTTTCTTTCATATCACTGGTTTTCTCGCCCATGGCTTAGACAATCTGGCCTTCACCAGCCTAGCTGTTTCAATTTAACCTATGTCATTTAAGCCACGCAAACGGCTACAAGCATAGCATAAAGCATCTTGCTCGGTCACCCGCGACAGGCGCAACGCTAGGCTAGCAGCCGCTTAATCGGCCTGTTTACGCAAGAAGGCAGGGATGTCGTATTCCTCTATGCCATCTTTTTGCATGGCTGCCACTTGGTCGCGACGATTGCCACTAAACACACTAGGCTCGTCTTCCACCGCATAACTGGCTGCGCCATATACAGGCTGATTATTGGTCGCTTCACGCTTGGTTTCTATCATGCGCATTTCTGGTTTTTGCTGACGACGCTCGGCGGAATTTAAGCCTGTCGCCACCATAGTCACGCGCAAATCATCTCCTATGCTTTCGTCCAACACATTACCGACGATGACAGTGGCATCCTCAGCGGCATACGATTTGATGGTGTTCATCACATCGTAATACTCTTTCATTCTAAAGCTGCTGCTAGACGTGATATTCACCAAAACACCACGCGCATTGGTCAAGCTAACATTCTCTAACAATGGACTCGCCACTGCTTGTTCCGCTGCAATACGCGCACGTTCTGGACCAGAGGCCATGGCTGAACCCATCATCGCCATGCCCATTTCGGACATCACGGTTTTTACGTCAGCGAAGTCCACGTTCACGGTACCGGCGTGATTGATAATTTCCGCGATGCCTGAAACCGCGTTGTGCAATACGTCATTGGCGGCGGCAAAAGCCTCCACAAAAGTCACATCTTCGCCCAACACTTCCATCAGTTTTTCATTCGGAATCACGATAAGAGAATCTACATTGCGGCCAAGTTCCTCCAAGCCCTCTGTAGCCACACTCATACGCTTGCCTTCAAAGGAAAACGGCTTGGTCACTACGGCCACCGTCAATATGCCCATTTCCTTGGCCACTTGCGCCACCACTGGGGCTGCGCCTGTGCCTGTGCCACCACCCATACCTGCGGTGATAAACAGCATATCGGCACCATCTATCATGGCGGAAATGCGGTCTCTATCTTCCAATGCCGCTTCACGGCCTATCTCCGGCTTGGCGCCAGCGCCTAGCCCTTTGGTGATTTCATTGCCAATTTGCAAGATATTCGGCGCATTGCTTTTGTTTAACGCCTGCATATCGGTATTGGCACAAATAAACTCCACCCCATGCACATTCTTTTTAATCATATGCTCGACTGCATTACCGCCACAGCCACCCACCCCGATGACCTTAATCACGGCCTCTTGCGTGGTCTTTTCTGAAATTTCAAACATATCTGCCTCCTAAACTTCTGCCTTGTAAAAAATTAAAAATTACCTTTGAACCAATTCTTCATACGCTCCAAAATGCGTTGTAAAGAATTGGCCCCAAGATGCTGCTGAATATGTTGCTCGACCTGCTTTTTGCCTATGAGCAACAGTCCTACTCCGGTGGCGTAGCGTGGATTGCTCACCACTTCTGATAATCCGCCCACATAACGTGGCATGCCTAAACGTACTGGCATATGGAAAATTTCTTCGCCTAACTCGCCCATGCCGCGCATCATGGCGGAACCGCCAGTAATCACGATGCCAGAGGCAATCATTTGCTCTAGCCCACTGCGGCGCAGTTCGGCAAGAACAAACTCATATAACTCGACCACCCTAGGCTCTATCACTTCGGCCAAGGTTTGTACCGATAGATAACGCGATTCGCGCCCATCAGTAGCCTGCACTTCCACCGATTCGCGTGGGTCGGCTAACTGACGCAAAGCACAACCATGACGAATTTTGATTTCTTCGGCGGATTGGGTAGGGGTGCGCAATGCCACCGCCACATCGTTGGTGATTTGGTCACCAGCAATCGGAATCACTGCGGTATGGCGGATCGCGCCTTGTTTAAATACCGCGATATCGGTGGTGCCACCGCCGATATCCACCAAGCACACGCCTAGCTCTTTTTCATCTTCGGTCAGCACCGCTTCGCTGGAGGCCAGCGGCTGCAAGATCAAATCGTTGACTTCTAAGCCACAGCGCTTAATGCTCTTGACGATATTTTGTGCTGCGGCGACCGCGCCGGTGACGATATGCACTTTGACTTCTAGCTTCATACCGCTCATGCCTAGCGGCTCTCGCACGTCTTCTTGGCCGTCGATAATGTATTCTTGAGTGAGAATATGCAGAATCTGCTGATCAGATGGCAAAGCGATGGCTTGCGCCGTTTCAATCACGCGCGCCACATCGGCTTCGCTGACCTCGGCGTCTTTAATCTTGACCATGCCCCGCGCATTGATACTTTGCACATGGCTGCCGGCGATGCCGGTAAACACCTCGCTGATTTTGCAATCGGCCATCAACTCGGCTTCTTCTATGGCGCGCTGCACCGCGTTCACGGTAGAGTCGATATTAATCACCACGCCTTTTTTTAGACCGCGTGAGGTATGTTGACCTATACCGATCACATTCAGGCTATTGTCCGGTAACAGCTCAGCCACGATCGCCACCACTTTAGATGTGCCGATATCCAGTCCAATAATCAGATTTCTTTCGTCTTTTGCCCTACTCATATGGTGTCTCCAATTTTTAATCCTGCTGGTATTCCTTGTTACTTATCACTGCTATCTATTGGCGCCATGGCAAGCTAATTCGCCTTGCTACCGCCCTTGCCTTTGTCAGACTTACTTTTGCCCTTGGCTTTATTGCCGTCTTGCTGAGCCGCTGGCTTGCTCACTGCTGCTTTATTTGCTGGCGCTTTACTCACTGCCGACTTAGCTTGCGCGGCATACGGGTTATCAACCGTATTGGCCTGCGCCAGCATGCCGGCTTTACGCACCGCAAAACCATTCGGATAACGCAAATCGACATAGCTTAATTTGCCGCCCACGCTATTGAAGGTGGTGTCGTATGCCTTGATAAAACGCTCCAAACGCTCGCGCATATTTTCTCTACCTAGCGCGATGGTTAAGCCAGACTCGGTGGTCAGTTGCCAAGAACCGCGTGGCGACAAAATCAGCTCGACAATTTTTTGCTGTTTCTCCTGCAATAATTGCTGATAGCGCCCATACGCTTCCGCCATCGCCGCCACCGAATCGCCCGGGCCATAAAACACCGGCAAATCAGCGTCTGAAGCGGCGGCAAACAACTCGCCATAATTGTTGACCAAGGCCACATTGCCCCAACGCGCCAAGGCTTGATGCTCCTCTATCGCGACTTCTAAGCTATCCGGCCAACGTCGTTTGACGCTGACATTTCTGGCCCAAGGCAGCTTTCTAAAGGCATCGCGGGTGCGCTCTAAATCGACCGTGAAGAAATTGCCGCTTAAATAGCGCCCCACAATCAACTGCACCTGCTCTTGCGTAACATGCTGCAAATGGTTTTCCACTTTGATTTCCTTTAACGGAAATAGCGGTGTGCGTATCAGCAAAAACAGCGCCGCATAAATCAGCATCAAAAACGCTAGCGCGAATAGCAAATTGGCCAGCAAATTCAGCACATGCGGCTTATTCCACACGCTCACCTCCTGCTGCCATGTGCGCGCCCTGTCCACCTTGCGCTAGGCTGAGAATTTTCAGCACCAAGCTGGCGAAGTCCATGCCAGCCGCTTTAGCCGCCATAGGCACCAAGCTATGGTCAGTCATGCCGGGGCTGGTATTCACTTCTAAGAAATAATGCTGGCCTTGGCTATCCATCAAAAAATCCACCCGTCCCCAACCACGCCCGCCTATCGCGGCAAATGCTTGCAATGCCTCGGCTTGAATCTGCGCTTGTTGAGCCGCGCTTAACGCACATGGACAAACATATTGGGTGTCGTTGCGTAGGTATTTGGCTTCATAGTCATAAAACTCATTGGCTGGCACGATTTGCACAATAGGCAAGGCTTGGTCGCCGATAATGCCGACGGTATATTCGCCGGCATCGATAAATTTTTCCGCGATTACCAAGCGATCAGAAGCCAAGGCCAGCTGATAAGCGGCGGCTAAATCAGCCACCTGTTTCACCTTGCTAATACCTATGCTAGAGCCCTCATTGGCCGGTTTAACAAACAAAGGCAGGCCTAGTTGCTGGGCCACTTGCGCCCAATCGCTATCGGCATTCAGTAAACGGAACGGCGGTGTGGCGATGCCGGCAGCTTGCCAAATCAATTTGGTGCGCCACTTATCCATGGCCAACGCCGAGGCCATCACGCCCGAACCGGTATAGGGAATATTCAGCAACTCCAAAGCGCCTTGCATACAACCATCTTCGCCATAGCGGCCGTGCAAGGCGATAAACGCCATATCCGCCGCTTGCAATTCAGCTAGCGCTTGTTGCGCTGGGTCAAAGGCAAAGGCATCTACGCCGCTTTGCAACAAGGCTTGCAATACCGCGCCGCCGCTGTTCAAGGAAATCTCTCGCTCAGCCGAACGACCGCCCATCAATACCGCTACTTTGCCTAATCCTGTTTTCATTGCTGTCCTAACACCTTGACTTCTTGTTGCAATTGCACGGCAAATTTTTCTGCCACGCTGTCGCGCATTAAATCGATTAACTGCTGTATATCCTTGGCGCTGGCATGACCTAAATTGACGATAAAGTTGGCATGCTTTTCAGAAATTTGCGCCCCGCCTATCACCTTGCCTTTTAAACCACAGGCCTCTATCAAGCGCGCCGCGTGGTCGCCCGGTGGGTTACGGAAAGTAGAACCGGCATTGGGCATATTCAAGGGCTGAGTGGCTAAGCGCTTGGCCAATAATTGCTTCATGGCAATTTCTGCTGCGTGGCTATCGCCTTGCGGTAAACTCAACCAAGCGGCAGCAAACCATTCCTCGCTGCGTGGCATCTCAATATGCCGATAACTGGCGCTGAACTCGCTGCGCGCGCGTTGTCGTAAAACCCCTTGGCTATCTATCATCAATACGCGGCTCACCAAATCCCACGTTTCCCCGCCATGACAGCCAGCATTCATGGCCAAGGCGCCGCCCATGGTGCCGGGAATGCCAGCTAAAAATTCTGCGCCGGTGAGGCCGCATTTAATGGCAAAGCGCGCCACTTTTGCAGTAGTCACGCCAGCTTCGGCATACAGCAAATCCTGCTCTTGGCGCAAGGCATTCAGTGCGCCGTGCATAATAATCACCGTGCCGCTTATGCCCTCGTCCGGCACCAATAAATTGGAGCCCAAGCCCACCACATAACGTGGCTCGGTGGCAGGTAAATCGGCCAGAAATTCGCATAAGTCGTGCAAATCGGCGGGGATATATAAACGCTCAGCAATCCCCCCCACACGCCAACTGTTATAGCGCGCCATCGGCTCTTGCAAGCGCAACTGGCCGCGTCCGTAAGACTTTTTCGCTAGCCCCATCATGCGGCTAACTCCTTGGTTTTGCTGGCCACCTGACCTATGCTGCCAGCGCCCATCACGATCACCACATCATCCGCTTGCGCGCTTTGCAAAATGGCCGCTGGTAACTCGGCTGTGCTGGCTAAGTAATGCAGCTGCAAGGGTTTGCCTTGCAAAGCCTGCAGCAAAGCGTGGCTATCCGCCCCTGCGATAGGCGCTTCGCCGGCGGCATACACCTCGGTCAGCAATAGCACGTCTAGGCTACTTAATACCTCGACAAACTCCGCCATACAGTCGCGTGTGCGGCTATAGCGGTGCGGCTGGAATGCCATCAGCAAGCGACGTCCGGGATAGGCGGCGCGCGCCGCAGCAATCACAGCGCGTAGCTCGACTGGGTGGTGGCCGTAATCATCAATCAAGGTAAAGCTACCGCCTTGCGCCAGCGCAATCTGGCCATAGTGCTCAAACCTTCTGCCCACCCCTTTAAATTCCGCCAAGGCTTTCACAATCGCGGCGTCCGGCACATTTAATTCGCTGGCAATGGCAATCGCTGCTAAGGCATTTTGTACATAGTGTCTGCCGGGCAAATTCAGCACCACATCAAAGCGTGTGGTAACCCCATTCACGCGCTCGACCGTAAAGTGCATTTGCGTGCCCTGAGCGCGCACATTGAGAGCGCGCACATTGGCGTTGTCGGCAAACCCATAAGTGGTCACAGGCTTAGTCACTTTGGGCAAGATTTCGCGCACATTGGGGTCATCAATACAGAGCACGGCCATGCCCCAAAACGGCAGTTGCTGGATAAATTCCAAAAAGGCATTTTTCAGCTTATCGAAGCTATGCTCGTAGGTATCCATATGATCGGCATCGATATTGGTCACCACCGCCATCACTGGAGTTAAGTGCAAGAACGAGGCATCTGATTCATCTGCTTCCGCCACAATAAACTCACCCGCCCCCAGCTTGGCATTAGCATTGGCCGACTCTAGGCGACCGCCGATGACGTAGGTGGGATCCATGCCAGCCTCCGCCAAAATACTGGCGATTAAGCTGGTGGTAGTGGTTTTGCCATGCGTGCCGGCCACTGCGATGCCCTGACGGAAGCGCATTAATTCGGCCAACATCACTGCGCGTGGAATCACCGGAATTTTTTTGGCGCGCGCTGCCATTACTTCTGGATTGGCTTCATTGACCGCGCTAGACACCACCACCACATCGGCATCGGATAAATGTTCAGACTGATGTCCTTGGAATACTTTGGCGCCAGCTTGGATTAAGCGCTGGGTCACCGCATTGCTGGCCAAATCTGAGCCGCTCACATGGAAGCCCAAATTCACCATGACTTCGGCAATGCCGCTCATGCCGGAACCGGCGATACCGATAAAGTGGATATTTTTCACTTTATGCTTCATACGCTGACTCCTGATGACGGTTGCGCTAAGGTCTGGCAGATCTGCGCCACCGTTTGCGTGGCTTGTGGCTTGCCCAATGCACGTGCCGCTTGCGCCATGGTTAAACATTGGGCGCGGCTGAGTTGGCTTAAATAGTGCGCCAAGCCTGCTGCGTTTAATTGGCTTTGCGGCATCAAACAGGCTGCACCATGCTCGGCTAAATAGCGGGCATTGCTGGTTTGATGATCGTCCACTGCAAATGGGAAGGGCACTAACACACTGCCCAAGCCTACCGCCGCCAATTCCGCCACGGTCATGGCACCGGCACGACAGATAACAAAGTCAGCCCAGTCATAGCAATGCGCCATATCGGCTAAGTAATCTCGGCAATCGGCAGCCACAGCGTGTTGTTGATAAGCTTGTTGTAGCGCTTGAATATGTTGCGTGCCAGCTTGATGCAGCACACTAGGCCGTTGCTCAGCCGGCATTAAAGCGATGGCCGCCGGCACAAAGTCATTCAGTGCCTGCGCACCCAAGCTACCGCCCACCACCAAAATGCGTAACGGCCCGCTATGTTGAGCAAAGCGCTGCGCTGGCTCGGCTAATTGGCAAATCTCGGCGCGTACTGGATTGCCCACCAGCAAGCCCTTGGGCAGGCTATTCGGGAAGGCGCATAAACGCTGCCTAGCCAACTTAGCTAATAAGCGGTTGGTCAAACCAGCGATGGAATTTTGCTCATGAATGATTAAGGCTTTGCCCAATAATTTGGCTGCGATTCCCCCTGGGAAAGCGGCAAAGCCGCCCATGCCCAGCACCACATCGGGCTGCCATAGACGCATGGCGGCAATGCTTTGCGCTAAAGCACGGCTTAATTTGAACGGCAAGACCAACCAAGTTAGCAAGCCCTTACCTCTGACACCACGCATGGTGATCATGGCTTTTTCATAAGGCTTGTCAGCGATCAGGCGATTTTCCATACCGCCTTCTGTGCATAACCACACCACGCGCCAACCTTGGCTGATTAAATCATCAGCCACCGCCATGGCTGGATACACATGTCCGCCAGTGCCGCCTGCCATGACCATTAAGGTGCGTGGTTTCATACCGGTATCCCCCGCACAATACGACGATTTTCCCAATCAATACGCAATAGCAAAGCCATCGCCACGCAATTCACCAAGATGCCGCTACCGCCATACGACATCAGCGGCAGGGTCAAGCCCTTGGTGGGTAACAAGCCCATATTGACGCCCATATTGATTACCCCTTGCGCCGCCATCCACACCGCAATCCCTTGCGCCAACAGGGCAGAGAAATAACGCTCGTGATGAATGGCTTCTTTGGCAATGGCAAAGCAACGTATCACCAGCCAGCTAAATAAGCCGATGACCGCCAACACACCGACAAAGCCCAGCTCTTCGGCAATCACCGCCAATAAAAAGTCGGTATGTGCCTCTGGCAGATACAGCAATTTTTCTACGCTGGCACCTAGCCCCACACCAAACCACTCGCCACGACCAAATGCCATCAAGGCGTGCGATAGCTGATAGCCTTTGCCAAACGGATCTGCCCACGGGTTGATATAGCCAATAATGCGTTGCAGGCGATATGGCGAAGTCCAAATCAAAAAGATAAAACCGATCACTAGCAGAGTAATCAGCACGGCAAAGATGCGGATATTGATGCCACCTAACCATAGAATGCCGATAGCGATGCAGGCGATCACCGCGAACGCGCCAAAGTCTGGTTCAAACAATAACAAGCCGCCGACCAATAGCATCATGGCTAACATAGGTAAAAAGCCCTGTTTAATGCTATCCATCTGCGCCGCTTTGCGGGTGGTGAAATCAGCCACATAAATCGCCACCAATAACTTCATAAATTCCGAGGGCTGTATTTGTAAGAAAAATAATTTAATCCAGCGACGACTGCCCAACACCTTATGCCCAACACCGGGGATGGCGACCAAGAACAGCAGCAATAAACCGCATAAAAATAAAATTGGCGCATAGCGTTGCAAGGTGGCGGTGGGCACTTGGAAGGCGATGGCGCCGGCGATTAAACCCAGCGCCACATAAATCGCTTGGCGCACTAGGAAATAGGTACTTTGCGCATTGGTGGCGGTGCTCACTTCGGCGCTGGCGATAGAGGCGGAATACACCATCACCAACCCAAACGCCAATAAAATCAAACCCACCCAGAGCAAGGCTTGGTCATAACTAGCGCCGATAATTTTGCTGCGATTGGCAAAAGTGATACTCATAGACTCACCCTCGCATGTTGTTGCGCCAACTGTTGCACCGCGCTGATAAATACTTGTGCACGATGCTGATAGTCTTTAAACATATCAAAGCTGGCACAAGCTGGCGACAGCAGCACGCAATCTTTGGGCTGCGCTAAATCAAACGCTAATCTGACTGCTTGCTCAAGACTGGCAGCGTGTTGCAGCACACATTCACTAGGCATCACAGCAGCAATCTGCTGCGCATCTCGGCCGATTAGCACCACACCGCGCGCACTGGCTTGTAGCGCAGGACGCAAGGGGCTGAAATCTTGACCTTTGCCATC
The DNA here is from genome assembly GCA_964398195.1 of uncultured Methylophilaceae bacterium. GTDB lineage: Bacteria > Pseudomonadota > Gammaproteobacteria > Burkholderiales > Methylophilaceae > RFPI01. The sequence goes on from CAYNLW010000007.1 coordinate 26,640, forward strand.
GCCGCCGGCAATCAACACCACTTTGCCGCTAGCGGCTGGCTGGCTGGCATTGACAAAGCCATATAAGGCAGCACAAGTCGCGCCTACATTGGTGCCTTTGGAATCATCATAAAAATCCACTTGATCTATATTGGCCACCCATTCCACCCGATGCGCCAGCCCTTTAAATTGACTGAGCGCTTGCGCGCACACTTGGTCGCTAATGCCGATGGCATGACATAAAGCCATGGCCGCCAGCGCGTTGGCAGCGTTATGCAAGCCGGCTAACTTTAATTCACTGAGCGGCATAATGGCTTGGCTGCCACGACATAAATAGCTGCCTTGTGGCAACTGTTGCAAGCCGTATTGATGCTCTTGTTCAGGCGCAGACAAAGCAAAACTGAATAAGCCTTGTCGCGTATCACGCATGGCCATACTGGCGGCATCATCGCGGTTTAACACTTGCACGCGGCTATGCAAAAAGATTCTTTGTTTAGCGGCGGCATAGCTGGCCATATCGCCATGTCTATCCAGATGGTCTTCTGACAGATTGAGCATAGCCGCCGCGTCTAAGCGCAACTGGCTAGTGCTTTCTAACTGGAAGCTGGAAAGCTCCAGCACAAACACCCCTTCTGTCCAACCCTGCTGCTCGGCTTGGCTAAGCGCGTCTAATACCGGCAAGCCAATATTGCCCGCCACCAAGGTAGGCAAGCCGCTGGCCTGACAGATAGCGCCTACCATGCTGGTCACGGTGGTTTTGCCGTTAGAGCCAGTAATGGCGATTTTTTTGAAATGTGGCGGACAAACCAAGGCAAATAATTCCACATCGCCTAACACCTTGATGCCTTGCTGGCGCGCTTGTTGCACGATAGGCAAATCTACTGGCAAGCCTGGACTAAGCACCAAGCAATCGATGTGCTGCAATAGGCTGGCGTTAAATTCGCCCAGATGAAAGCTGATTTGGCCATTTTCTTGTTGCAGGCTCTCTGCGCCGGGCGCATTTGGGCGTGAGTCAGCCACGCGCACTTGATAACCTTGCGCGTGCAACCAACGTGCAGCGGATAGGCCGGTTTGACCTAAACCCAACACTAAGTAATGCTGAAATGGCAATGCATGATTCATCGTATTTTTAAACTCGCAATTCCAACCAATACCAACATCATGGTGATAATCCAAAAACGCACCACCACTTGCGTTTCTTTCCAGCCTTTTTGTTCATAGTGGTGATGCAAAGGCGCCATTAAAAAGATACGTCTGCCCTCACCAAATTTATGTTTGGTATAGCGGAAATACATGACTTGTATAGCCACCGATAAGGTCTCTACCACAAATACCCCGCCCATAATAAACAGCACGATCTCTTGTCTGACCACCACCGCCACCACGCCCAAGGCAGCGCCCAGCGCCAAGGCGCCGACATCGCCCATAAACACTTCGGCGGGATAGGCGTTAAACCATAAAAAGCCTAAGCCTGCGCCCACCATGGCGGCACAAAATACCGCCAGTTCGCCGGCACCGGCGATATAGGGAATGCCTAAATATTTAGAAAACACCAAGTGGCCAGCGGCATAGGCAAACACCGCCAAGGCACCAGCGATCAGTACCGTAGGCATAATCGCCAAGCCATCTAAACCATCGGTCAGATTGACCGCATTGCTGCTGCCCACCACCACCAAATAAGTCAGCACAGCAAATGCCAGCGCGCTCATGGGGAACATCAGGTGTTTAAAAAACGGCACATATAAAGTGGTTTCGGCTGGGCTATTGGCGCTTAGCGCAAGGAATAGCGCAACGCCACCGCCCACTACGGACTGCCAGAAATATTTTTGTTTAGCGGATAAGCCTTTGGGATTGCGATGCACCACTTTGCGCCAGTCATCGACAAAACCTATGATGCCGAAGCCCAAGGTACTGAGCAGCACCACCCAAATATAACGATTGCTTAAATCACCCCATAACAGAGTAGAAATGGCGATAGCGACAATAATCAACGCACCGCCCATGGTCGGTGTGCCGGCTTTGACCAAGTGGGTTTTGGGGCCATCGTCGCGCACCGATTGACCGACTTTGTATTGAGTTAATTTACGGATTAAGCCCGGCCCCACTAAAAAGGAAATCGCTAAGGCGGTCAGCGTGGCTAATACCGCACGCAAAGTGATGTAGTTAAATACATTAAAACCATGCAAGGTCTCGGCAAGGTGTCTGGCTAGTATCAATAGCATGTGGTGTTCCCCTTTTCGCTTGCTGACTGCTGTTGTAATGCTTGCGTAACGCGCTCCATGCGGGCAGAGCGTGAACCTTTAATCAGAATCACATCGCCGGCTTGCATATAGGCTTGCAGCGCGGCTAGCAAATCTTCTAGTTGATCAAAATATTGCGCCTGTCCGGCAAATGCTTGGGTGGCAAATAAACTTAAATCGCCCAAGCCAAATAGCGCGTCTATGCCTTGTTGTTGGGCATAAGCGCCCACCTCTTGGTGCAGGCTTTGCGCCAATTCCCCTAACTCCGCCATATCGCCCATCACCAACACTTTGCGCCCAGCGCGTTTGCTCAGCACGTCAATCGCGGCTTTCATAGAGCTGGGATTGGCGTTATAGCTATCGTCGATTAATGTGCTGTGACAGATGCCAGCAATCTCACGCAAGCGACCGGATACCCCAGTAAATTGGCTTAAACCTTGCGCGATGGCGCTTAGGGGAATCTCTAGCGCAGTAGCTAAGGCGGTGGCGGCTAGCGCATTGGCGATATTGTGTTGGCCGGGCAAAGGCAAGGTAAAAGCGACGCTGCCCGCTGGGGTATATAGCTGTATCTCACTGGCTTGTTCATGCAGGGCAAAATCGGCGCTGATATCAGCGGATTGATGCAAAGCAAACGTCAGTTGCTGATGCGCTTGGGTTTGCTTTAACCATTGCGCGGCAAATGCATCGTCTTGGTTAATCACCGCAATCCCGTTGGCTTTGAGCCCATCAAAAATCTCGCCCTTGGCATTGGCTATCGCCTGCAAAGAGCCTAGCAAGCCGATATGCGCGCTACCCACATTATTCACCAGCGCCACATCTGGCTTGGCCAGCATACTCATATAGTGAATTTCGCCGGGGTGATTCATGCCCATTTCTAATACCGCGTAGCGATGTTGCTGGCGCAAACGCAGCGCAGTGAGCGGCATACCCAAGTCATTATTTAAATTGCCTAGCGTGGCCAACACTTGCTCGGCATTGCCACAATGGGCGCTAAGAATACTGGCCAACATTTCTTTCACGCTGGTTTTGCCGTTGCTACCAGTGATGGCGGCAATCGGCACATTGAATTGGCTTAGCCAATAAGCGGTCAACTGCCCCAAGGCCAAGCGGGTATCGGCCACTTGCACAGCAGGCTGTGGTGCGCCGGGCTGGCTGACCAAAGCCGCCACCGCGCCTTGTTGCAGGCTGGCTTGAACAAAATCATGGCCATCAAAGCGCTCGCCTTGAATAGCGACAAACAGCTGACCCGCTTGGATTTGCCGGCTATCGATGCCCACGCTAGTGAACTCCACATCGGCGCCTTGCAGGCTGCCGTTTAGTATTTTGGCGAGTTGTGCTAAGCGCATCATGCTGACCACCCCGCCAAAGCCTGTGTCACACAGTGACTATCTGAATAAGCGTGGCGCACACCGGCGATTTCTTGATACGTCTCATGCCCTTTGCCGGCCACTAACACCACATCGCTAGCCTGCGCGCTGGTCACGGCAAACTGTATGGCTTGCTCACGCGCGGCAATCTTATGGCATTTGTCAGGACGCACTGCGCTGGCAATTTGCTCAATAATGCTTTGTGGGTCTTCGTCTCTGGGGTTGTCGCTAGTAATCACCACCACGTCTGCTAGTTGGTCTGCAATCTCGCCCATCTGCGGACGTTTGCCTTGGTCGCGATTGCCACCACAGCCAAATACGCAAATCAATTTGCCTAAACATTGCCCACGCAAGGCCTGCAAGGCTTGTGATAGCGCATCTGGGGTATGCGCGTAATCCACCACCACCAATGGCTGACCCACGCCACCAAACTGTTGCATACGCCCCGGCACCGATTGCAGGGTGCTAATCACATGGCTAGCGCTGGGCAAATCCACCCCAGAAATCAGCAAGCAAGACAGCACCGCTAATAAGTTATAAATATTGAACTGACCCACCACTTGCGCTCTTAACTCGACTTCGCCGTGTGGCGTAATCACTTGCAAATACATGCCTTGCGCTGACATCTCGCTATTCACCACGCGAATATCCGCCACCCAATCGCCGCTATGGGCGATGCCATAGGTCAATACTGGCTTGCCTTGCTCACGCAACTGTTGCGCCCATTCACGTCCATAGGGGTCGTCGATATTTATAATGGCGCAACGCAGCGAGGGGAAATCGAATAATCGGCGCTTGGCTTGCGCATAGCTTTGCATATCGCCGTGATAGTCCAAGTGATCGCGGCTGAGATTGGTAAAGATGGCCACATCAAACTGCACGCTATCCACGCGGTGTTGCGCCAAGCCATGCGAGGACACTTCCATACTCACTACCTCAGCGCCTTGCGCCAAGTAATCTGCCAGCCACGCCTGCAACATAATCGCATCTGGGGTGGTGTTGCCCGTGCTGGCTAAGCCGGCATGGTCTGCACTGGCTGGATGCAGCAAACCATGTCCCAAAGTGCCTATCAGCGCACAAGGGCGCTTGAGTGCAGCAAAGCATTGCGCAATCCAATGACTGCATGAGGTTTTGCCATTGGTGCCAGTGACCCCTATCAGCCACATGCTGCGTGAAGGGTGTTGGTAAAACTCGGCGGCGATATGTGCCACTTGTGCACGCAAATTGTCCACTGCTTGATGGGCAATCTGCTCGCCCACTGTGCCCAAACTATCCCAATCAAAACCATCGGCTTGATAGATCACCCCGCTAGCGCCGCGCTGTATGGCTTGTGCGATATAGTCGCGGCCGTCTTGCTGTTCGCCACGATAGGCGACAAACAGATAGCCCGCCTGAATTTGCCGGCTATCAGCAGTGATGCCGGTGAAGTGGGCTTGTTGCCAAAGCGGAGTGAGCGTCGAATGATCAGTCATCACAAGGACTCCTTCACTTCACCACTATCGCCAGTGGGCAAAATCACATTGTCATTGGGCGCGTCTTGTTGCACACCCATCATGCGCAGCGTAGCGCCCATCACCGCGCTAAATACTGGTGCTGCCACGGTGCCGCCGTAATATTCGGTGCCGCCTGGCTCATCTATCATCACCGCAACGATTAATTTGGGATTAGATGCCGGCGCCATGCCGACGAAAGAGGAAATATATTTGTCTTGATAGCCACCTATGCCGGGCTTATGCGCAGTACCGGTTTTACCTGCCACGCGATAACCCATCACTTGCGCTTTTACCGCCGTGCCGCCGGGCTGCACCACGGTCTCTAACATATCGCGCACGCTTCTCGCATGTTCTTGTGAGATCACTTGCTGGCCTACTTGCACTTCTTTGCTTTTTAGCAAGGTCACAGGGCGCAGCTCGCCATCATTAGCAAAAATGGTATAAGCGCGCGCAAGCTGTAATAAGGTCACGCTAATGCCATTGCCATAGGACATGGTGGCCTGCTCTATCGGGCGCCAAGTTTTGTAATTGCGTAAGCGTCCGGATACTTCGCCGGGAAACTCCACGCGGGTCAGCGATCCAAAGCCCATTTGGCTAAGTTTGTTCCAAATATAGCTGGGCTCTAAGGACAAGATGATTTTGGTCGCGCCCACATTGGAAGATTTTTGCACTACACCCGCAACTGTTAATACGCCGTAGTTATGCGTGTCATGAATGGTGGCAGGGCCGATTTTGTATATGCCCGGCGCAGTATCTAACTGTGTTTCTGGTCTAAATTTGCCTGATTCCAAACCGATCGCCACCGCGATAGGCTTCATGGTCGAGCCAGGTTCAAAGGTATCGGTAATGGCGCGGTTTCTGCTGCGACCTTTGATATTGCTAGGGTTGTTAGGGTTGTAGGAAGGCAGATTGACCATGGCCAAGATTTCCCCGCTCTTGGCATCCAACACCACGGCAGAACCCGCCGCGGCACGGTGCTTTTCCACCGCAGCGGCCAATTCGCGATAGGCGATATATTGAATTTTTCTATCGATAGAAAGCCGCAGATCTTTGCCGTTTTGCGGCATGGTGACGCCTTCTAATTCCTCCACGATATGGCCTGCTCTATCTTTAAGCACGTGCAATCGACCGGGTTTGCCGGCCAGCCAAGCTTGGTATTTGTATTCCATGGCCTCTTGGCCTTTTTCGTCCACATCGGTAAAGCCCACCAAGTGCGCGGTCACTTCGCCGTCAGGGTAATAGCGACGATACTCTTGTTGGCTATGGATACCGGGTATGCCCAAGGCGAGGATTTCATTGGCGGATTCGGGGGAAATGCGACGTTTAAGATAGACAAAATCGCGCCCATTATCGGAGAGCTTTTTGTTTAATTCTTCTTCTTTCATCTGCAAGATATTGAGCAACTGTTGTCTCTGCTGCGGCGTCATTTTGCTATCCGCAGGATTTGCCCAGATAGCCGCCACCGGGGTACTAATCGCCAAAGGCTCGCCATTGCGGTCGCGAATCACGCCACGGTGGGCATTTAGTTTTAGATAGCGGGTATAACGTGCCTCGCCTTGTTGTTGATAAAAGCTACGATTCACCATTTGCAAATACAAAGCTCTGCCCACCAGCACCAACATGCCGGAGATTAGCAAAATCAGCAGCACATGGCGGCGCCATTCAGGAAACCTGACGGCGGTCTGCGTTTTGGCTTTCATGGCTTGTGTAGGCTTCATGCGCTTGCTTACTGTTGATTAATGGTGACGATTTGAATATGTTTGGTTTCCGGCACGCGCATATGCAACATATCGCGTGCCACTTGTTCCAAACGGCTATGCATAGCCCAAGTGCTTTGTTCCAGTTGCAACTGGCCAAACTCCACGTCCAGCGACTTGGTGATTTCTTTATGTTGTTGCAATTCCACAAACAACTTGCGCGCCTTGTGCTGCGAAGTCACCAAACCCATCGCGCAAGTGAGTAATACAAAAAACAAAATAAAATTTAATTTGCTCATGCTTAAGCCCTAGCCAACTTACCCAAGGGTTCAGCAGTGCGCTCAGCCACCCGCATCACCGCACTGCGACTGCGTGGATTGGCTTTGATTTCTTGCGCACTTGGTTTCACCGCCTTGCCCACCGCTTGCAATAAGGCTTTAGGCAAATCTTTGGCCAGCACAGGCATTTTGGCAGGCAAGTTATCGCGCATTTGATGCTCGCGAATAAAGTGCTTGACCATGCGGTCTTCCAAGGAATGGAAGCTAATCACCACCATGCGTCCATGTTGTGCCAAGGCTTGTAGGCATTGCATTAACACTGCCGCCAACTCCTCGAGTTCTTGATTGAGATAAATCCGTATAGCTTGAAAGGTACGCGTCGCCGGATCTTGCCCTGGTTCAGTTTTGGGGACTGCCCCAGCCACGAGATTGGCGAGCTGGCGTGTTGTGAGCAGGTCCGTTCCCAGCGTGCGTTTCTCAACAATCGCCCTTGCAATCTGTTTAGCAAACCGTTCTTCACCATACGTTTTAATCACCTCAGCTATTGTTTGTTCACTTGCCTGCGCCAAAAACTGCGCCGCGGTTAATCCCTTGGTTTGGTCCATACGCATATCTAGCGGACCATCGAAGCGAAAACTAAAGCCGCGCTGCGCCTCATCAATTTGCGGAGAGGAAATGCCCAAATCCAACAAAATGCCATCTACCTGCTTAATTTGTTGCGCCTCCAGCACGGCGGCTAATTCAGAAAAATGTGCGTGCAGCATGACAAAGCGCGGGTCATCTATATGACGTGCGGCTTCTACCGCAGCCAAATCACGATCTAGCGCAATCAGGCGACCCTGCTCGCCCAGCTGTTGCAAAATGGCGCGACTATGGCCGCCGCGACCAAAAGTGCAATCGACATACACGCCATCGGCACGAATATTCAATGCTGCAACCGCTTCGTTTAACAACACGGTGATATGTGTTGATGCCGACAATTTCCCTACCAGTTGTGTTTGTTGTGGGGAGTGTGAGCCTTTGCTCACAACGAGAATCCTTCTAATTCAGCGGGCAAGTTCAATTCGTCGCCTATCACGACTTGATCAAGTTGCTCGCGCCAAGCGGATAAATTCCATAACTCAAAATGGCTACCCTGACCCACCAGCATGGCCTGCTTATCTAGTCCGGCGAAATCGCGTAATACTGGCGACACCAATAATCGACCCGCAGCGTCCATCACAATATCCTCGGCATAGCCCACCAATAGGCGCTGCAGCGCACTGGAGCGTTTGTCGAAAGAGGACAAAGACATTAACTTGGCTTGAATTGGCTCCCATGCAGGAGCGGGATATAGCAATAAGCAGCGGTGCGGATGTGCGGTCAATACCAGTTGACCTGAGGAGAGAGAATTCAGGGCGTCACGATGCTTGGCAGGTATAGCGACTCTGCCTTTTGCATCAAGATTCAATGATGAAGCACCACGAAACATAAACACCCTTAATAACACCGCTTAAATAAAAAAGAGGGACACAGACCAAAAACGACTCACAAAAACCCTGTGGAGATGAGCGAATGCAGCTGACTATGTCCCCCTAAAAACCTTGTGATCCCCTAAGTGATGGATCTCCCTAATACTTGAAATGAGTTCCCCACAAAAACCCACTTTCACCCACTTGTTGACACTATAGTTAAAAAAAAACCGATATGCAAGTATTTTTTGCGATTTTTCCTTTACAGGACAATGACTTAGCGAGCTTTGCTAAGAAAAAGACAAAACCCTTAAAAAATAATGGGATAGCCAATTTAATGAATGTGAAATATGAAGAAATTTTGACATTTAGCGGTCATTAAAATCACCACTAAATAATACAAATTAGAAATTTCGATTGTGGCGGGTAATGCAGATGAAGCTGAAGATTTGCAGTGAGATGGAGCAGTGCGCTGCTTAGACACAAAAGAAAATGGAAGCTGGCCGATAAGCCGGGTTCTGTACTTATTCGCATAAGTGACAGTCATTCCTCTAGGTTTGCAATTACTCACAAACTCAAGCGACCTACCCGCTGACAGCGCGAGCCACGCTATCGCCAGCCTATTTGGTCTTGCTACAGATGGAGGTTACCGCGTTTCACCCGATTAATCCGCAAGCAGATTAATACGACTCGTCTCTGTGGCCCTATTCCTCGCCTTATATGCCTAAGCACTTTCAGCGTACGGCCGTTAGCCGTCATCCCGCTCTACGTAGCCCGGACTTTCCTCCCCCCATAACTGGGCGGCGACTGTCTAGCCAGCTTCCACCCGCATTCTAACATGCAACGCAACAAGCCTAAGGATATGGGCTGGGGTGACTGATTTTAGGGATAGACGGAATACTGTAGAAAATTAGAATTTAATACTGTCGCTGTTTAGGCAAGCGCTTTAAGATTTTAAGTTGTCAATTGACAACCAGTTTCCAATCACTTACTATCACACGGGTGACCACATGAAGCATCCCAATAAAGAAATTGACGCTGCCATTTCATATGCAATAACGAATGGCTGGCATGTTAAACAAGGTGGCTCACATGCTTGGGGGCAAATGAAATGCCCATTTAATAACAAAGACTGTCGATCTGGTGAATTTTGTCGGGTGAGTATTTGGAGTACACCAAAAAATCCAGTAAACCATGCAAAACAACTGCGCAAAGTTGTTGACCGATGCACCCAATTGCATCTAGAACTTAAGTGAGATTAGCCATGAATGAATATGATTTTGTATTGAAATTTTCCCTAGGTTCAACCAAGTTGGATAGCCAAGTGATTGCTGATCGATTATTTGAATCAGGTTGCGATGATGGCTTGGTGGGGACAGGTTTAACTGGTCGTGTTGCGATTCATTTTTTAAGACAAGCCAAGTCAGCCTTAGCCGCTATTCAAAGTGCTTTAAGAAATGTAAAAACAGCCTTACCTGAAGCTAGCTTGATTGAAGCTAGTCCAGATTTGGTTGGACTTACAGATATTGCCGATATTGTTGGCTGCAGCCGACAAAATATTCGCAAACTCGCCATGACAAGCGCTGATTTTCCCGCGCCAGCCTATGATGGCAGCACCACCCTGTGGCATCTAGCTAACATCATTCCATGGTTAAAAGCGCAAGGACGCTATTCAATCTCAGAAGAAATTTTGCAAGTCGCACAAATCAATATGGTGATTAATTTGGCTGGTAAAATGGGGACTTATGACAGTAGCCAGCTTCTAGAGCAACTGGCAGAGGCAAAGCAGATTATGAAATTGCGCAACAAGGTATTACAAGAACTTGCTTGATTTTTAAATTGCTTTTAAATCTCCTCAATTAACTTAATCCATTTTAGATAACGAATTCAATTACAAAATCTTCCTTTTCATCACCCGCAATCACAGCAAAATGACCTTATCCTCCAATGAAAACCTAGCAGGGCAATTACAAGCTTCTTGGCGGCGTGTTATAGGCGCGGAGTTTGATCAGCCTTATATGCAGGCCTTGCAGGCCTTTTTGCGGCAGGAGAAGGCGCTGGGGAAGGTGATTTATCCACCTGAGTCGCTGATTTTTAATGCGTTTAACCACACGCCGTTTGAACAGGTGCGGGTGGTGATTATTGGGCAGGATCCCTATCATGGCGAAGGACAGGCGCATGGATTGAGTTTTTCTGTGCCTGCGAGGGTGGCGTTGCCGCCTTCTTTGCAAAATATATTTAAAGAAATTCAACAAGACCTCGCCATTAGCATGAGTGGCAAAGGCGATTTAAGTGCTTGGGCGGCGCAGGGGGTGTTGTTGTTGAATGCCACTTTGACGGTTGAGCATGGTTTGGCGGGATCGCATCAGAAGCGCGGTTGGGAGCAATTTACCGATGCGGCGATTGCCGCCTTGAATCAATATCGTCAAGGCTTAGTGTTTGTATTATGGGGCAGTTATGCTCAGCGCAAAGGCCAGATGATAGATAGACAACGTCATTTGGTGCTGAGCTCGGTGCATCCCTCGCCTTTGTCTGCGCACCGAGGATTTTTTGGTAATCAGCAATTCTCGCGTATTAACGACTATCTGCAACAACAAGGGCAAGCCCCCATTAATTGGCAGATTTAAGCAATACACAGCGTTAAACTAACCCCCATCATTGCCCATATCATGCCGCTAGCAATAGCGCTCTATCAATTTCCTGATACTAATTGCCATGCCACTTGCTGTCCGGCTCTTAATGGCACCAACTGTTCTGAACCATAAGGGATTTCCTGTGGCACTTGCCATGCTTGTTTGCGCAAAGTGATGCGCTGTTGATTGCGTGGCAGACGATAGAAATCTGCGCCATAAAAACTAGCAAAACCTTCTAATTTATCCAGCGCGTTGGCTTGCTCAAATACTTCTGCGTAAAGCTCAATGGCATTGATAGCGTTATACATTCCGGCGCAACCGCAATCGCTTTCTTTGGCGGTTTTGGCGTGTGGAGCACTATCGGTGCCGAGAAAGAATTTGTGACTACCGCTGGTGGCCGCTTTCACCAAAGCCAGTCTATGGCGTTCACGCTTAAGCACCGGCAGACAATAATGATGCGGGCGCATACCACCGCTAAACATGGCATTACGGTTCATCAATAAATGATGCGGGGTAATGGTAGCCGCCACATTATCTGGCGCGGCGGCAACAAACTCAGCCGCGTCTTGTGTGGTGATATGTTCAAACACCACGCGCAACTTGGGGAATTGCTTGAGCAAGGGCTGCAGAATGCGATCGATAAATACTCGCTCGCGGTCAAACACATCAATCTCTGCATCAGTGACCTCGCCATGCACCAGCAAAGGCATATCCAAAGTCTGCATCTGCTCAATCACCGCATAGCATTTCAAAATATCAGTCACACCAGAATCAGAATTGGTGGTGGCGCCGGCCGGATATAACTTGACGCCATGCACGATGCCGCTTTGTTTAGCCAAGGCGATTTGTTGCGGGGCAGTATTATCGGTCAGATATAGCGTCATCAAAGGCTGAAACTTCGCCCCCGCAGGCAGCAAGTCGATAATGCGCTGGTAATAGGCCTGCGCCAAAGCGGCAGTGGTCACTGGTGGCCGCAAGTTAGGCATGACGATGGCACGCGCAAAGCGCTGTATGGTATCGGGCAGCACCGCCGCCATTTGTGCGCCATCGCGTAAATGTAAATGCCAATCATCAGGTTGAGTCAGGGTAATTTCAGTCATCTTGTTTCATCTTCAAAGCATATTCATACACCAGATTTTTTTTCGCGCCGGTGATGTCTGCGCATAATTTCACTGCCTGTTTCAGCGGCAACTCAGCTAACAACTTGGCCAACACTTGCTGCCATTGACTATCGTCTTGCGCGATTGCCAGCTTTTCTTGCGGCAGCAATATTAAAACAAATTCGCCACGTTGTTGCTGCGGGTCGTTTTGCAGGGTGGCGATTACCTCTGCCACCGAGGCGCGATATAAGGACTCGTATTGTTTGGTCAGTTCTCGCGCCACCATGATCTCGCGCTGCGCGCCACAAACGCTGAGCACATCTTGCAAACAGGCCATAATCCTATGCGGCGCTTCGTAAAATACTAGGCAATGCGGACTGTCTAGATGCGCTGTTAACACTTGCTGGCGCTGTTTGCTAGAAGCCGGCAAAAAGCCATAAAACTGATACGCAGTACCCATATGACCCGCCACCGACATCGCCGTCGTGACTGCGCTAGCACCGGGGATAGGCACCACTTTGACCCCAGACTTTAGCATCAGATTAACCACCAGCGCACCGGGGTCGCTAATTGCTGGGGTACCCGCATCGGTAATCAAAGCCACCGCCGCGCCTTGCTGTATCTTGTGCAATAACTGTTGCGCGGCCTTGAGCTCGTTATGCTCATGCACCGCCAGCATAGGGGCGCTAATCGCATAGTGTTTTAACAAAGCCGCGCTATGTCGCGTATCTTCGGCGGCAATCACATCGACTTGGCGCAATACTTGGATAGCACGCAAGGTGATATCTTGCAGATTCCCAATCGGCGTTGCCACCACATATAATGCTGCTTCAAGCCCAGCCGCCTGAGTGGCAAGCGCGGCATCGTTAGAAGAAGGAATAGCGCTTTTAGACATAGCGGTTGTTGAGCTTGAGTGCATGATCGAATGGCATAGGGCTGAGTGGCTGATGTGATTGATGGTCAGGTTGTGAATGCTAAGCACAAATTGTAACGGCAAAATGCCTTTAAACGTATGCCAATAACAAAACTAATTGATAGGCAAAATAATAAATTCCTTGAGGTGTGTCATGACCCTAACGATAGGCCAGCAGGCCGAACAACTAGCCTTGCAATATTTGCAACAACAAGGCCTGAAACTGCTACAGCGCAATTTTCGTGGGCGTTTTGGCGAGATTGATTTGGTCATGCGCGATGGCAATACGCTGGTCTTTATTGAAGTCAGGCTGCGCAAAATGACTGCTTTTGGCGGCGCCGAGGGCAGTATCACGGCAAAAAAACAGAAAAAGATACAGCTCACCGCCAGTCAATATATACAACGTTATGGCCTACAACCCTGTCGGTTTGACACCATTTTGATGCAACAACTGAATATGCAAAGCATCGTATGGGTGAAAAATGCTTTCTAACTTTTGTCTATTTAATCTGTCTGAGAAAAAATGTTAGCAAAGCAACTGAGTTGGCATCATCTTCGCTTAAGTGAAGTTCGCTTAAGTGAAGTTCGCTTAAGTGAAGTTCGCTTGAGTATATTGAGTATAGA
>CAYNLW010000007.1:40514-51385 GCA_964398195.1 uncultured Methylophilaceae bacterium
TTCGCTTAAGTGAAGTTCGCTTAAGTGAAGTTCGCTTGAGTATATTGAGTATAGATAGCTAGCACGATAAAGGTTTTAAACAAATATCAGCTGTAGTTTGTATCAGGGGTAGTTGGATATCAGGTAAAATATCGCGATGGACTTACCAAGCCGCATTAATGAGCATTTCAAACAGCATGTGCTAGTCACCAGTCAGCTAGCACCCCTTCTGATTGAACCCATACAGCAAGCCAGTGAAATTATCTCAGAAAGCTTATTAGCCAGAAAAAAAGTGCTGTGCTGCGGCAATAGTGTATGCGCTGCCCATGCACAATATTTAACCAGCCGCTTGATGGGACATTTAAGTTTCGAGCGCCCTGCTTTGGCCGCCATCAATCTTGCCCAAGATAGCCAGTTGCTCAGCGCGATGGCCATCAACAACGAATTTCAACAAGTGTTTAGTCGCCAAGTGGCCGCGCTAGGCGAGCCGCAAGATGTGTTGTTTGTGATGTGCGTCAGCGGCACTTCGGACAACTTAGTCGCCGCCATACAAACCGCCAGAGAACAAGGCCTCCAAGTGATTGCCATGCTAGGTGGCGACGGCGGCGAAGTGATAGAAACGCTGCGCGACAGCGATGTGTTGATTAGCATTCCCACCCATGAAGTGGCTTTATTACAAGAGATTTTTATCATTGTCATGCATTGCATTTGCGATGCAGTGGACAGTATTTTATTAGGAGTTGAATAATGTTTTTATCCCATCTGAAATTAACCCAGTTCCCCCTTAAATTCATCGGCCAAAGCGCTGTGATGATTGCCCTAGCCAGCCAACTAAACGCTTGTGTGCCAGTCGTGGCAGGCGGTGTAGCAACTGCCGGCGCCATGGTGTCCGACCGACGCAGTTCAGGCACCTTTATCGACGATGAAACTATCGAACTTAAAGCGGTCAAAGCCATCGGTGACAACTTTGGCAACAAAGTGATACACGCCAATATCACCAGCTATAACCGCCATGTGTTAATCACCGGCGAAGTCAGCGATGAGGCCAATAAAGCCAAAGCAGAAGCTGCAGTCAAAGCGGTGGATAACAATATTAAGAAAGTGATTAACGAATTAAAGATTCAGCCTAATTCGGAGCTTTCTGAGCGCGTAAAAGACAGCTATATCACTTCTAAAGTGAAAGCGGAATTTATCAAGAAGAACATCTTCCCAGCCACTTATGTCAAGGTTATTACCGAAGCTGGGACAGTGTATTTAATGGGTATAGTGACCAAAAAAGAAGCCGATGACGCGGTTGAATTGGCGCGTAACACGCCTGATGTAAAACATGTCGTTAAAGTATTTGAATATATCAATTAATTGTTAATTTATTTTTAAAAAAGAGTAGCCGCATGAGCAAAGAAATTATTATCCAAGGCCTAACCAAAGCCGGCAAACCTTTCCGCCCCAGCGACTGGGTGGACAGAATGTGTAGCACCTATGCCAGCTTTGGCGCCGACCGCAAACTCAAGTATTCGCCTTATCTAAAACCCAAAGTGGTGGCTGGGGTGAGATGCTTGTCTGTGGATTTGAAACTAAAAGATGTGAATCCCGAGGGCTATCAGCAGTTGATGCATTTCGCTCAAGAGAATAATTTGAATGTGTTAGATGATGCTGGCAACAGCATAGAAGTCACGCAAGCCTAATTCATCTTAGTCCAGCGTCCATTGCCCGCTAATGTTTAGCGGGCATTTTTTGTTGCGCCATCTATGATTTGTTCAATCTGCCGCCGCGTAATGGCGCCACGCTTGGTCAACACCAGCTCGCCATTGGGGTTATAAAGCAAGCTGGTAGGTAATAATTCAATCTTGCCAAATTGCCCTTTAATCTTGGCGTTGGACAAGACGATGGGATACGACACCAGCATATCGTCGATAAAATCGCGCACTTGTTTTTCGCTTTGATAATCCTGCGCGATGCCGATGACCATCAAGTTGGCTTTGCGTTGGTCATACAACATAACTAAATCGGGCATTTCTTCTAAACATGGCGGACACCAAGTGGCCCAGAAATTGATCACTAGCCACTTGCCACGGTAATCGCTAAGCGTATGTGATTTGCCATTTAAATCGCGCAGCGTGATGTCAGGCGGCGCGTTGTCGCGCGCAGCGATTTGCCTGCTTGCCCATGCCGTTTTCCCGCAAGCGAACGGACTAGACAGCAAACTGCTAGTGAGCAACAGCGTCATCAACAGCGCTTTCAGGCAAATGGAATAAGCAGCGGGTGTGTGGATTAACATCTAACGCACTCCTTAAATGATGATGCAATGAAGAGGGATTCAAGCACTAAACTTTGCTTAAACAGCCAAACTAGTTGAGATATTACTTCACTTAATGGCTTTTTTTCGCTAGCATTACATGACACGAGAATTCTATCGTTATTAAATCCCTACAAAACTTCAATCTTTTCAATCTTTAGAGGTTCAGATGAGTGACCAGATTTTACATACCAGCGACGCAGCGTTTGAGCAAGAAGTGCTGCAGTCCACAACACCAGTGTTAGTTGATTATTGGGCTGAATGGTGTGGCCCTTGCAAAATGATCGCCCCTATCTTGGACGAAGTCGCCAAGGAATATCAGGGTCGTATCAAAGTTGCCAAATTAAATATCGACGAAAATCCGATGACCCCGCCAAAATATGGCATACGTGGTATCCCCACCTTAATGATTTTCAAAAATGGTAATGTCGAAGCCACCAAAGTGGGCGCATTATCTAAATCGCAGTTGACGGCGTTTATTGACAGCAATATTTAATCGCTATAACCTTTAGCTCATGGGTTTGCAGTTCTGCAAACCCATCTTTAAATCACCTTCTCCTGTAACACTTCTATCCATCCCTAAGTGAGTCCCTTATGCATTTATCCGATTTAAAACGTTTACCTGTAACTGAATTAGTCGAAATGGCGATTGAAAACGAAATCGAAAACGCCAGCCGTATGCGCAAACAAGATTTAATTTTTGCGCTATTAAAAAATAAAGCCAAAAAGGGCGAAAGCATTTATGGCGATGGTACTTTAGAAGTATTGCAAGATGGCTTTGGATTTCTGCGCTCGCCAGATACCTCGTATCTCGCTGGCCCAGATGACATTTATGTGTCGCCCTCGCAGATTCGTCGTTTCAATCTGCACACCGGCGACACCATCAAAGGAGAGATTCGAACGCCTAAAGAAGGTGAACGCTATTTCGCTTTAGTAAAAGTAGATGAAGTGAATGGCGAAACCCCAGAAAACACCAAGCACAAAATTTTATTTGAAAACTTAACCCCCTTATTCCCCACCGCACCACTCACTCTAGAACGCGATATTCGCGGCGAAGAAAATATCACCGGTCGCGTGATTGATATGATTGCCCCGATAGGTAAAGGCCAGCGCGGTTTGCTAGTAGCCAGTCCTAAGAGCGGTAAGACTGTGATGATGCAACATATTGCACATGCCATTACCGCAAATCACCCCGATGTGATTTTGATCGTGTTGCTGATAGACGAACGTCCCGAAGAAGTGACCGAAATGGTCAGATCGGTGAAAGGCGAAGTGGTCGCTTCTACCTTTGACGAGCCTGCTACGCGCCACGTGCAAGTGGCGGAAATGGTGTTAGAAAAAGCCAAACGCTTGGTAGAACATAAAAAAGATGTAGTGATATTGCTAGATTCGATTACTCGTTTAGCACGCGCTTACAACACCGTGGTGCCCGCTTCAGGCAAGGTATTGACCGGTGGTGTCGATGCCAATGCGCTGCAACGTCCTAAACGCTTCTTTGGCGCAGCGCGTAATATCGAAGAAGGCGGCTCGCTGACCATTATCGCCACCGCCTTGGTGGACACCGGTTCGCGTATGGACGATGTGATTTACGAAGAATTTAAAGGCACCGGCAATATGGAAATCCATCTTGACCGCCGTATGGCAGAGAAGCGTATTTATCCTGCTATCAACGTCAATAAATCCGGCACGCGCCGTGAAGAATTGCTAATCGATAAAGAAATCCTGCAAAAGATTTGGGTGCTGCGCAAACTGCTCTACCCTATGGACGACCTAGAGGCGATGGAATTCTTGTTAGATAAGATTAAGGCGACTAAAAACAACAACGATTTTTTTGATAGCATGCGACGCGGTTAATAGTTGATTATTTTTACTTTTTAATTGATAATTGCGCCCTTTCCGGAAAAGCGACTGAAAGAGAAGACGATATGAGAACGGATATTCATCCAGAATACAATGAGATTAAGGTAACTTGCAGCTGTGGCAACAAGTTCACCACTCGCTCGACCATAGGCAAGCAAGATATGAATATCGAAGTTTGCTCACAATGTCACCCTTTCTACACTGGTAAACAGAAGATTGTGGATACAGCAGGTCGTGTTGAGAAATTCCGTCAAAAATACGGCATGTAATCTCAAGCAATTGAAAAAGGCAGCTCAGGCTGCCTTTTTTATTTTAAACTTGAGGGCCATACTCGCAGATTCGCTTGCAGAATAGATTACAGATTGGTCGCCCATCTTAAAGCTAAATTATGTCGTTTGAAATTGATCATGATTGGGAAGGCAACCTAGCCACCCCCAAAGCCCGCATCGGTGAAAAAGTCAAAATTCGCCTATTGGTGCTGCTATGCGCCATCTGGATTTTGCTTGGGCTGTTCAGCCATCACCCTTGGAAACCTGAAGCAGAAAGCCTGAGTATTATCCAAGGCATATTGCAACAGGGTCATTGGCTGGTGCTGAGCGCACATAGCGACGAGCTTGCTACCCACCCACCTTTGTACTTTTGGCTAGCCGCAGCGTTCGGCAAATTATTCAGCGGTTTATTCAGCCTGCATGACGCCGCACGTTTATCCAATGCCGTATGGATGTCACTCACGCTATTACTGGTCGGCATGACAGGACGAGAGTTATGGGGCAGCGGGGTAGGACGTCAAACCACTTTTATCTTAATCAGCAGCATAGGCTTAATCAGCGGCGCCCATTTGCTCAATCCTTATGTAGCTGGCCTGACCGGGCTGGCGATGGGATTTTACGCGCTCACCTTGGCGTATCGCCGACCCTATCGTGCCGCGCTATTGCTAGGCGCTGGCATGGCCATCACCTTTCTCAGCGTAGGCTTGCTGCATAGCCTAATCCTATTCACTTGCACGCTGTTGTTGCCCTTGATATTTAGCAATTGGCGCAACCACACCTATTTCGCCTGTGCTAGCCTGGGCTTGCTGATCGCCGCCATTCCTATCATCGCTTGGTGGCTCACTCTGGACTATCTCGACGCCAATGTTGTTAGCGCATGGTGGCAACACGAAATTAAATTAAATCGCCCGATACAACTGGCCTATTTTTTCCGCACTCTCTCATGGTTCTCTTGGCCGGCGCTACCTATCGCCATTTGGGGCTTGTGGGTGTATCGCCAACAATTATTAGTCAAACCCAAGCTGCAACTGATGCTGAGCTTTTTTGTGATTAGCCTGTTATTGCTCAGCTTGGCTGGCGATACCTCGGAATCTAGTGCTTATGCCCTATTACTGCCTTTGGTGGCCTTGGCTGCGGGCAGCGTAGAAAGACTTAAACGTGGTGCCGCAGGCGCGCTGAACTGGTTTGGTCTGATTTTATTCGGCCTAATCGGCATTTTGATTTGGTTAGGCTGGTTTGCCCTCAGCTACGGCTGGCCAGAGAAACTGTATCAACGCATGCAATTTTTATCCGGCGTCAGCGACTATCCGCTTAGCCTGACTGCCTTGATCGTGGCGCTGTTAATCAGCTTTATTTGGCTAGTCACTGTGCATGCCAAACGTTCTAATCGCGCTGCCGTCACCGATTGGGCAGTGGGAATTACCATGGCATGGACGCTGTTGATGTCCTTATGGTTGCCCTTATTAGACTCGGCCAAAAGCTATGCCTCTGTGGCCAGCTCATTACAGCAAAAACTGCCCAAGCAATACGACTGCCTGCAAAGCATTAACCTAACCAGCCAACAAGAAAATTTATTTGGCTATTACCTCAATCGCGCGCTGCAACCTAGCGAGTGGTACCAACAACAAAGCTGTCAATTGCTGTTGGTGCGCTTCGCCAACCGCTACCAAGACATCACCCCAGATAAAAAATACTGGAAAGCCATCTGGCGCGATAAACGCCCTGCCGACCGCCATGAGCGCTTTGTGCTATATCAATTAAAGCCGCAAGATGCGGCGCCATAAGCCATCTCGTCAATAACCATCTTGCCAGCAACGTTGTTTATTATGCGCGCGGCTTTTAAAATCGCTAATCCGTTAACCTCAGGCGCTAGCAAGCCTGTCTGAATCATTATTTTGCGAGCCTAATTTTGTTAATAGACGCCTACCAACGCCGCATAGACTATATCCGCTTATCCATCACGGATAGGTGCGATTTCCGCTGCACTTATTGCATGGCGGAAGATATGACCTTTTTGCCACGCGACGAAGTGATGAGCTTGGAAGAGTGTTTAAGATTGGTGAATATCTTTGCCCAACTTGGCGTCAGCAAAGTCAGAATTACCGGCGGCGAACCCTTGGTGCGCAAAAACGCGCTGTGGCTGTTTCAACAAATCGGGCAAATCCCGCAAATCAAATCCTTAGTCACCACCACCAATGGCTCACAACTGAGCAAATATGCGTCTGCGCTCAAACAAGCCGGCGTCAGCCGTATCAATATCAGCTTGGATAGCTTGCGCGAAGATGTGTTTAAAAAAATCACCCGCATAGGCGATTTAAATAAAGTCTTGCAAGGCATACAAGCAGCGCAAGCCTGTGGTTTTGACAATATCAAACTGAATAGCGTATTAATGCGCGGCATCAACGACAACGAAATCGATGACTTGGTGGACTTTGCCATCGAGCGCCAACTGGATATCAGCTTTATCGAAGAAATGCCCTTGGGCGAGGTGGATCACCTGCGTGGCGATACCTTTATCAGCAATCAACAAGTGCTACAACATCTGCAACAGCGCTTTACTTTAACCCCGCTGGCCTTGACCACGGGCGGCCCCGCGCAATACTGGCAAATCGAAGGCAAGGCCAGCAAGTTGGGGCTGATTTCGCCGCATAGCCATAATTTCTGTGAGCGCTGCAATCGCGTCAGAATCAGTTGTCGTGGTGAATTATTTTTGTGTTTAGGCCACGAAGACAAAGTCGATTTGCTGCCCTTGTTGCGTGATTATCCCCATCAAGATGAACCGATACGACAAGCCATCTTGCATAGCATGGCGATTAAACCGCAAGGCCATGACTTTGATTTGCAACGGCAACAACCGGCAGTGGTGCGCTTTATGTCGCATACAGGTGGCTAATGCACAGCGCCATCGAGGCAGTGATTTTGGCTGGCGGCAAAGGCAGCCGTATGCAAGGTCAAGATAAGGGACTGGTGGATTATCAAGGCAAGCCACTGATCGCCCATGTATTGCAGTGTTTGCAACAGCAACAAATGCCTGTGCAACAGATACGCATCAACGCCAATCGCCATCTAGACCAATACGCCAGCTATGGCTATCCAGTGATACAAGACCAAATGGCCGACTTCCAAGGGCCGCTCGCCGGTATGCAAGCCGGCCTGAGCGCCTGTCAAAGCGAGCTATGTTTATTTGTGCCCTGCGACACCCCTTTTTTGCCTGATGATTTAAGCCTACGCTTGTGGCAAGCGCTACAGGCACCTGCGTCCAACTCAGGATTAGCTAAGCAAACAGGCATAGATATCGCCATCGCCCGCTCACAACAAGTGCACCCAGTGATTTGTTTAATGCGCGTTAGCCTATTGGCTTCCTTGCAACAAGCGTTAGCGCAGGGACAGCGCAAAGTGCTGCAATGGCAACAGCAACAAGCGCATTGCATGGTGGACTTTGCAGCAGATGGAGCGCAGCAAGATGAGCGGATTTTGCGCAATTTTAATCACCCACAGGATTTGCTGAGATGAGTGAACAAACTATTCCCGTATTAGGCATCTGCGCACAAACCAGCAATAGCGGCAAAACCACCCTGATATGCCGCTTGATTGAACTATTGCAACAGCGTGGCGTGCGCGTCTCGGTGCTAAAACACACTCATCACGCGATACAAATCGACCAAGCCGGCAAAGATAGCTATCTCATGCAACAAGCCGGCGCAGTGCAGACGCTAGTCGGCAATGCCGCGCAGTGGGCGCTAATCAGCCATACGGCGAGCGCACTCAGTGAACAGCAAAGCCTGCAATATCTATTGCAGCAATTCGATACGGCGCAGTGCGATTTGATTTTAGTCGAAGGCTTTAAGCAACACCCCATCGCCAAAATCGAAGTTTTTCGCGCGCATTTGCATCAGCAGCCCTTGGCGCTCAACGACCCGCATATTATTGCAGTGGCCAGCGACAGCAAGATCAGCGTCCCCTGTCCGCTATTTGATTTAAATGATGTAGCCAGCGTCGCCGATTTTATCCAGCAAACCCTGCTGCATAGCAACACTTGTGTAGCGCCATCAGGGAGTAAACCATGACACAAAAAACCCTAGCCGAATTGGCCGCCCTCGCCAGCGCCTGCGATGACTATGACCCGAATGCCATGTCGGTGGCACAAGCACGCGCTTATATACAACAGTTCTTACAAGCGCTTAGCGAAACAGAAACTGTGCCTATCCGGCAAGCCTTGGATAGGGTGAATGCCAGCGCTATCGTGTCGCCGTTTGATGTGCCGGATTACGATAATTCAGCCATGGATGGCTATGCGTTTGTGCATCAAGATGTCGCTGCACAGCCAGATAATCCAAGCGCAGCTGCCCTAACCGTCATCGGCAGCGCCTTTGCTGGGCAAGCCTATCAAGGCGACTATCAAGCCGGTACTTGCATACGCATTATGACTGGCGCGGTGGTGCCGGCGTGGGCAGATACCGTGATTGCACAAGAGTGGGTGACTGCCAACGGCGAGCAGATTGAATTGGCTAAACTGCCGCCCTTGGGCGCCAATATTCGCCGCGCCGGCGAGGATATCGCTAAAGGCGCACAAGTATTTGCCGCAGGCCATTGTTTTCAGCCCGCCGATATCGGCTTATTGGCCTCGCTAGGCATCGCGCAAGTGCAGGTCTATCGCAAATTGAAAGTGGCATTTTTCTCTAGTGGCGATGAGTTGCTGGATATTAGCCAGCAGCTACAAGCCGGCAAAATCTACGACAGCAATCGCTATACGCTATACGCCATGCTGCATAAGCTAGGGGTGGAAATTACGGATTTAGGCGCGGTGCCCGACCAAGTTGAGCAGTTGCAACACACGCTACTATCCGCCGCCGCCACGCACGATGTGGTGATTAGTAGCGGCGGTGTATCGGTGGGCGAAGCGGACTTTATGCGCCAGCTATTGGCGCAACATGGCCAAGTGCTGTTCTGGAAAATCGCCATGAAACCGGGCAAGCCTTTGGCCTATGGCAAAATCGGCCAAGCGCACTATTTTGGTCTGCCGGGCAATCCAGTAGCAGTGATGGTGACCTTTTATCAATTTGTGCAACAAGCCTTGCAAATTCTGATGGGACAAAGCCAAGCCAGCCCGGTGCCCACCTTGCAAGCCAAGCTAGCCACCGCCATCAAAAAAGCAGCTGGGCGCATGGAGTTTCAACGCGGCATATTGCAGCAAGACGCGGCTGGCGAGTGGCTAGTGCATAGCACCGGCAACCAAAGTTCTGGGGTATTAAGCTCGATGTCGCGCGCCAATTGTTTGATTATTCTGCCCGAGCACAGCAAGGGCGCTGAGGTAGGTGAGATGGTCGCCGTGCAGTTATTAAAAGGCTTAAGCTAGGCTGGGCTTTGAAGTGGATAGGTATTGCAATTAAGCGATATTGTCCGGCGCAAAATTTAATTCCACCCCATTACCCGCAGGGTCGAGAAAAAAGATTTGCACCGCTCCGCTCATGGGAATCTCGCGTTGGATAAATTCAATGCCCAAGCTTTGTAGATGTTGTATGGTTTTTTCTACATGCGCCGCTTTAAACGCCACATGGTCAAAAGTGGTCTGCACATGGTGCAAAGCCTGTTCGTCCGGTTTGGTTTCTGACAGATGCAACACATCTTTTCCGCCCGCATACAACCAATAACCAAAGCTTCTTAACGGCGGTCTGTCGCCCAGCGTTAAACCCACCACATCACTATAAAACACTTTCAATAACTCCATGGTGTCGCGGTCGCTGCGCAGGTTGTAATGGTCAAATCCTAATATCATGCGGTTACCTTTGTTGGGGGTTGCGTTGCGGGCTTGCTTGGACTAAATGCCCAGTCATATTATTCAAGATAGCCGTACGGAAGACAAGCCAAAAGCTTGAATCATTAAGAACCAGAATAGGTTAGAATAGTCTTACAAGTTCTGTGGGAATTCATTTAAGAGGAGCATCAATAATGCGAACATTTGTTAACCTTATCTTAACCATCATTACCATCTTGCTATCGTTCTCTGTCCAAGCAGAATCAGATCCTACAAAATGGCCAGTCGTCAAAGAAGCCTTCTTCGCAGGTCGCACTATCACCGAAGTGGACTATATCAAATTCACCGCCCCGCGCCGCGCAGAAAGTGGTGCGCAAGTGCCGATAGATATCAGCGTGGACCAAACTAAAACAGAGGGAAATCCGATTAAGAATATTTATTTATTAGTCGATGCCAATCCAATTCCCTTGGCCGCCACCTATCACCTGACCGATAAAGTCGGCAATTTCAAATTATCCACACGCATTCGTATGGAAATGGATTCTTACATACGCGCCGTTGGCGAAACAGCAGATGGAAAATTGGTGATGGGCTCTATCGAAGTACGCGCCGCTGGTGGTTGTGGTGGCATGATCGATGCCGATGAAAAAGAAATCCGCGCTTCTGCCGGCAAGATTAAATTAAATGTCGAAGCCAGCGCCAATGCCAGCAG
>CAYNLW010000008.1:0-46850 GCA_964398195.1 uncultured Methylophilaceae bacterium
GTATCGCCGGTAAAGGGGTGATAGGCGGGGTAGAAACTTTAATCGGTTCTAGCAGTATGCCGGAGAAATTTTTAGAGCCAAATGATGTGCGCCGTTGGTTAGATTTGCACGGCGAAAACGAGTCGCGCATCGTGTATAAGCACGCTTGCCAAGAAGCCGCCATGGGCTTGACCGGCAAGCAAGTGATACACCCGGCGCATATCCATTTATGCAAGGTGGCTTATACCCCATCGCCGACCGAGATTTCACAGAAAATCAAAATTCTCAAAGCCGCGATTGAGGCCGATGCCTTGCTCGGTGGGGCGATTAAATTCGAGGGCGAAATGTTAGATCCACCTATGTTCGGTAAAGCCTTACAAACCCTGTTGCGCGCCAATGCCTTGCGTGCCTTGGGTCCGCAGGATACCAAGTTTGCCTTGCAAGTGATGCAGATGTTGCCGACTCAGGTGATTAGTCAGAACTGGCCGTATGGCTTAATTCTGTAAGGGCAAATTTAAGATTAAGGGAGTTGCTATGAATCAAATCGCTAACCAACTAAGCAGCCAAGTGAGTAAGCCAGCTAGCCCATTTGCGCCTTTTCCCGCTTGGCAGTGGGATGTGCCGGAATATTTTAATATCGGCGTGGCCTGTAGCGACCGCCATCTGAATACAGCGCAAAGCCAAGCCATCGCCATGATAGTCGAGGACGATAGCTTGGGCACCAGCCAAATCAGCTTTGCCGAACTGGCGCAACGCACCAGTCAATTCGCTGAGCTATTGCGGCAATTCAATGTGCCCGCCGGTGAGCGCGTGCTTATCCGCTTGCCCAATTGCCTTGATTATCCGACTGCTTTTTTAGGCGCTATGAAAGCCGGCGCGATTGCGGTGCCGACCTCGACTTTATTAACTGCCGAAGAAGTAGCTTATTTGGCGAAAGACTCAGGTGCGCAAGTATTGGTCACCGATAAAGCCGCTTGGGCTTCGTTAAAAGACAGCGTGAGCGCTGACACTGGTTTGCGCTATGTATTGTTGAGTGGTCAGGGGGAACTGCCAGAGCAACAACTCGCCAATGGCCTGCAAGTATTCGACTTGGCCACTCGTTTAAACGCTATTCGCGAATGGCAAGCGCCCTATGCCAGCAAAGCCAACGACCCAGCTTATTTGGTATATACCTCGGGCACCACTGGCTATCCTAAAGGGGTATTGCATGCGCATCGCTCGCTATTGGGACGTATGCCCGCTTCGCAATACTGGTTTGACTTTAGCCCGCAGGGCGACCGCATTATGCACTCAGGTAAATTTAATTGGACCTATGTGCTTGGAACAGGCCTGATGGACCCGCTATATCACGGCAAAACTGTGATAGTGCATGAAGGAAAAAATGACGCCAATACCTGGCCGCGACTGATTGCCAAACATCAGGCCACCATCTTTATCGGGGTACCGACTATCTATAGACAAATCTTACAAAAGACCGATTTCGTGCAACAAGACGTGCCTAGTCTGCGCCATTGTATGAGCGCGGGTGAGCACTTGTCTGACGAAGTATTGGTGCAATGGCGTGAGCGCTTTGCCATTGATATTTATGAAGCGGTGGGTATGTCGGAGTTTTCTTATTATTTATGCGAGACCAAGTCGCGCCCGATACGTCCCGGTTCAGCTGGTTTTCCGCAACCCGGCCATGATATTCAGTTGCTAGACCCAGAAACTTTGCAGCCTGTGCCGCTGGGCGAAGAAGGGGTGATTTCGGTGCCGGATAATGATCCCGGACTGTTTTTACATTACTGGAATCAAGCAGAAGAAACCGCCAAATATAAACATGATGGCTGGTTTATCACCGGCGACTTTGCGCGTATGGATGAAGATGGTTATATCTGGTTTTTGGGACGCAAAGACGACATTATCAAGAGCTTTGGCTATCGCGTTTCGCCCTATGAAATTGAACGGGTGATGAAGTCGCATCCAGCGGTGGCGGATTGTGCCTCGGTGGGTGAAACGATAGAAAAAGACAAAGTGCTGGTGGTGGCCTATGTGATTTTGCAACCGGATAGCCAAGCTAGTGCCGATGATTTATTGGCCTTTGCCAAAAAACATTTGGCGGCTTATAAGGCGCCCAAGGTGATTTATATTACCGAGCAATTTCCGCGCACAAAAAACGGTAAAATACTGCGTCGTGACATCACCCCCTCTATCGCTATCAGCCGGTCTAATTAATGAATAACAGCTTAATGAATAACAGCGCAGCTATCATACGCAAACAAGATGTTGTTGCCAGTGTGGCAGACGCTTTGCAGTTTATGTCGTATTACCATCCGCTTGATTTTATCCAAGCCTTGGGCGACGCCTATCAAGCCGAACAATCGCCCGCTGCCAAAGACGCGATTGCGCAAATCCTCACCAATTCCAGAATGTGTGCCGAGGGCAAACGTCCGATTTGTCAGGATACCGGCATCGTCGTGGTGTTTGTCGAGGTCGGTTTGCAGGCGCGCTTTGAAGATGGTGCAGATTTAGAAGCGTGGATTAACGAGGGGGTGAGACAGGCTTATCAGCACCCCGATAATCCTTTGCGCGCTTCCATCGTGGCTGACGCCGCTGGCAAGCGTAGCAATACCAAAGACAATACCCCTGCGGTTATCCATACTCGTATGGTGCCGGGTAATCAGGTGCACTTTATGTTAGCCGCCAAGGGTGGTGGTTCAGAAAATAAAGCCAAGCTCGCTATGCTCAACCCTTCCGATGATTTGGTCGAATGGATAGTGAGCGTGGTC
The DNA here is from genome assembly GCA_964398195.1 of uncultured Methylophilaceae bacterium. Lineage (GTDB taxonomy): Bacteria > Pseudomonadota > Gammaproteobacteria > Burkholderiales > Methylophilaceae > RFPI01. The sequence goes on from CAYNLW010000008.1 coordinate 2,748, forward strand.
GATGAGATGGGCGCTGGTTGGTGTCCGCCTGGTGTGCTGGGAATAGGCATAGGCGGCACTGCCGAGAAAGCGGTGTTGATGGCCAAGCAATCTTTGATGTTGCCGCTGGATATGGCACAACTGCGCCAACGCGGGGCTAGCAATCGTATAGAAGAATTACGCTTACAAATTGCCGACAGGGTGAATGCCCTAGGCATAGGCGCGCAAGGCTTAGGTGGCTTGACCACGGTATTAGACGTAAAGATATTGGATTACCCCACCCACGCAGCGTCGCTGCCGGTGGCGGTGATTCCTAACTGCGCAGCCACGCGCCATGCGCACTTTTGCTTGACTGGTGATGGCGCTGATTTACAAAAAATCCCTAGTTTAGACGATTGGCCGCAAGTATTTTGGCAGCCCAATCAGCAATCGCGTCGGGTTAATTTAGATACACTGACCCGCGAAGATATTCAAACTTGGCAGCCCGGTGAAACCATATTGTTATCTGGCAAATTATTGACCGGCCGCGATGCCGCGCATAAAAAAATTGCCGAGTTATTCGCGCAAGGCCAAGCATTACCGGCCGGCGTCGATTTCACCAATCGCTTTATTTACTATGTCGGCCCAGTTGATCCGGTAGGCGATGAAGCAGTCGGTCCAGCCGGTCCGACCACCGCCACACGCATGGATAAATTTACTGACATGATGCTCTCCAAAACCGGCTTATTAGGCATGGTGGGTAAGGCAGAGCGAGGTCCAGCAGCGATACAAGCGATACAGCGTTATCGCTCGGTCTATCTGATCGCCGTGGGTGGCGCTGCTTACTTAGTATCCAAGGCCATCAAATCAGCCAAAGTATTGGCCTTCCCTGAGTTAGGCATGGAAGCCATTTATGAATTTGAAGTACAAGATATGCCTGTTACTGTAGCAGTCGATGTGCATGGCAGCTCAGTGCATCAAACCGGCCCACAACAGTGGCGCAATATCACCATCAGTTAATCAGCAACGCTTTGCTGGTCAATTCCAGCTTGTAAAGCGCAGTCTTTAAATTCCAGTCGGTCAAATTAAGCCTGCCAATTTAAGCCCTATCTAGATGCGCATTCAATGGTCTATCAAGATGCGCTATTTTTTATGATTGGACGGTTAATCTAGTCCAGCAAATAAACTTATTTTTTATCCAAAATTATTAAATATATGGCTCACCAAAATAATTAAACAGGCTTTAAAACAATTATTAATTATAGTTTTTACTTATTGATTTATAACATTAAATTTATTTATAAAGCGTTTTTTTCTGTGTATATTCATTACGCAAGAATACTCATTTTTAATGACTTTAAGGTGATTATCATGAATGAAAAAACGCAGCCACAAGAATATCAAAGCAGTACGGATTTTTTAACTACGCGCGAGGTCGCTGAACGTCTTGGACTATCGCTAGGCACAGTGCAGAAAATGTTAGAGCAGGGTGAGTTAATCGCATGGAAAACCTCGGGAGGCCATAGGCGCATTCGGCTGGATTCGGTGGCGCATTATTTAAATATGAATTGCAACCTGGCGCATTACGAGAATCGAGATTTTGTTTCATTAATGCAAGTGTTAATCTCGCCGGAACAGCGGGTACAACAAAAAGAAATCGTCACCAGTTGGGGTTTGCCAGTGCGCACCCACTTTGTGGAAGATGTTTTTCATATGCTGTTGCGATTATTGCAAGTGGCGCCAGATATGTTGCTAATTGATTTTGATGACTTGCCTTGCGACGGCATCGCTTTATTACGCTCACTGCGCGGGCATGGTTCATTGCATGGCACAGACATCGTGTTAATCAGTGAGGTAAAGCTAGATAAACTGCAATCTATCCATGGCTTGCCTAGCAATATCGTATCTGTGCCTAAACCTTTAACCGCCGATTTATTGCGTGGTTTTCTATGCGCCAAAGTGGCGGCCAAAGGAATATAAACCCAAGCATTAGGCGGTCGCCAAGATACACACAAGCAGAGTTAACAAAAAGCCAGTATTTCCCGCATAATACTGGCTTTTATTTCGTCTAGTGCTTGCCTTTCTGTGGATACCAGTTCAAACGCAAACAGTCCTACCCCGGCCGATCATGATGCGCTAGCCGCGCATACGCCTATGATGCGGCAATATCTCAGCATCAAAGCGCAATATCCGGATATGTTGCTGTTTTATCGTATGGGCGATTTTTATGAGCTGTTTTTTGAAGACGCGGAAAAAGCCGCCAGATTGCTAGGCATTACTCTGACCAAACGTGGCGCTAGCAATGGCCAGCCGATTAAGATGGCTGGCGTGCCCTATCATTCGGTAGAAAGCTATCTCGCCAAGTTAGCTAAGATAGGCCAAGCGGTGGCGATATGCGAGCAAGTGGGCGACCCAGCCAGCAGCAAAGGGCCGGTGCAACGCGAAGTCAGTCGCATACTGACGCCGGGCACCTTGACCGACAGCGCTTTATTAGACGAAAGCAAAAATAATTTTTTACTCAGCATTTTTGCCAGCCCAGGCTTGTTGGGTTTAGCCAGAATCAATGTGGCTTCAGGCGAATTTGTCTTGCAAGAAATCGCCCCGGGTTTGTTAAACCAAGAGTTGCAACGCATACGCCCGGTAGAAATCCTATATCCCGACAGCCTGACACAAGGCGCCGCCGCAGAGGCGATTGCGCAACAGGCTTGTGCGATAAAACGACTAGCGGACTGGCAGTTTGATTTTGCTACGGCGTTTAGTCTGCTCACCAAACAATTTAATTGCTTTGATTTGCAGGGCTTTGGTTGTGATGAAATGCAGCCAGCGATTTGTGCAGCAGGGGCATTACTGGACTATGTTAAACAAACGCAACGCTCCTCATTGCCGCATATCCAAGGCTTACGCGTGGAACACAGCCAGCAATATTTGCAACTTGATGCAGCCACACGGCGCAATTTAGAAATCGATATCACGCTGCGTGGTGAAACTGAGCCTAGCTTGTTCGCTTTATTAAACACCACCAAAACCCCTATGGGGGCGCGCCAGTTGCGCCATTGCTTGCATCACCCGCTGGCTGATCAAGCGCTGGTTAGCCAACGGCATGATGCGGTGCAAGCTTTGCAGAGCGGTTTGGCAGAACAGTTGCAAAGCTTGTTGGCAGGCATTTCAGATATCGAGCGTATCGCTGCGCGTATCGCCTTGCTAACGGCGCGGCCACGCGATTTGTCAGCTTTGCGTGACAGCCTAGGCAGTCTGCCAGCACTGTATTCATTGCTTAGCCCATGCAATAGTGCTTTGTTGCAACAACTACAAAGCCATTTGCAAGCGCCCGCTGAAATCTTGCAGTTACTACAGGCCATCGCGGCAGAGCCCTCTAGTCAGTTGCGCGATGGCAATGTCATGGCTGATGGCTTTGATGCGGAATTAGATGAGCTGCGCGGTTTGCAACAAAATTGCGGGGAGTTTTTATTGCAATACGAAGCGCAAGAAAAAGCGCGCACTGGCATCGCCACGCTGAAAGTGGAATTTAATAGCGTGCATGGTTTTTATATTGAAATCAGTCGTGGCCAAGCCGAACAAGCGCCCACCGAATATCGCAGAAAACAAACCCTGAAAAATGCTGAACGCTTTATCACCCCAGAGTTAAAGGCTTTTGAGGATAAGGTGTTATCGGCCAACGAGCGTGCCTTGGCGCGCGAAAAATACTTATATGAGCAGTTGCTAGGCGCTTTGACGCCGTATCTCGCCACGCTACAACAGATTGCGCTGGCGATTGCCGAGCTAGATGTATTGAGCTGTTTCGCTGAACGCGCTAATCACTGTGATTATGTGCGCCCACAATTATGCGCTGAGCCGCTGATTGAAATTGAGGCGGGACGACACGCGGTGGTGGAACAGATTGCCCAACCCTTTATCGCCAATGATTTAAGCCTTTCGCCTTATCGCCGTATGTTGCTGATTACCGGTCCCAATATGGGCGGTAAATCGACCTTTATGCGGCAAACTGCCTTGATGGTGTTGATGGCCTATAGCGGTTGTTTTGTCCCCGCCAAGTCGCTTAAGCTAGGTCCGATAGACCGCATCTTTACTCGTATTGGCGCCTCTGATGACTTGGCTGGTGGGCGCTCTACCTTTATGGTGGAAATGACAGAAACCGCCAATATCTTGCATCACGCTACCCCACGCAGTTTGGTGTTATTAGATGAAATCGGCCGTGGCACTTCTACCTTTGATGGCTTAAGTTTGGCTTGGGCGGTAGCGCGTCAGCTGATAGAAAAAAATCAAAGTTTCACCTTATTTGCCACCCATTATTTTGAACTGACTAGCTTGGTGGAAGAATATAAACAAATCGCCAATGTGCATTTAGACGCCACCGAACACGCCGATAGCATCGTCTTTTTGCACCGTGTGCAAGAAGGCCCAGCCAGCAAGAGTTATGGCTTGCAAGTAGCCGCTTTGGCGGGCGTGCCCAAGCCGGTGATACAAATGGCTAAGCGTAAATTGCAACAGCTAGAACAGATGAAAGTATTGGACGGGCAGCAGAATGATTTGTTTGTGCAGCCTGTGGCTGAAGAAATTCCACCGCCAGCGGCGGTGGATGAATTGTCACGGATAGATCCAGATAATTTAACGCCTAAGCAAGCGCTAGAGCTGTTATATCAACTGAAGAAATTGCTATAAAACGCAGCGCTTAATGGTGGTGACCACCGGCGCCATGCGCGTGCCCATGCGCCACTTCTTCTTGACCCGCCTCGCGCACCGCAGTAATAGTGGCTTTGAATACCACACGCTCACCCGCCCAAGGGTGGTTGCCGTCCACGATAACTTTGCCGTCTTCGATATTGGTCACGGTATATAACACCACATCACCGGTTTCATCTTCGCCTTCGAATTGCATACCGACTTTGACATCAGGCGTAGGAAACGCAGCTAGCGGTTCAATTTGCACTAATTCTTCATCATATTCACCAAACGCATCGGCTGGCTCTAGGCTGATTTCCACCGTATCGCCTACCGATTTGCCGTGAATTTCTTCTTCCACGCGCGGAAAAATATTGTCATAACCACCGTGCAGATAACTGACCGGTTGATCGCTTTTTTCTAATACATTGCCGTCGCTGTCACGCAACTCATAGGTCATACTGACTACTGTATTCATGGCTACTTGCATGTTGGTCTCGATTCCTAAATCGTGTGTCTTGAAAGGACGTTCATTTTACCTGAATCATGCGCACATCATGCGATAATATCGCGATGAGCTTATCACCCCAACATTTCCCTAATCAGCACGACCCTGATGCGCCGCAAGCGCTATTGGGCGGCTTAAGCATAGCGCAATTTTTGCGCGACTATTGGCATAAAAAACCCTTGCTGGTGCGCCAAGCCATACCGCAATTCGCTGGCTTATTAAGCCCCGATGAATTAGCCGGCTTGGCTTGCGAAGACCAGGTGCAGTCGCGCATCGTTATACAAACAGGCAACACTTGGCAACTGGAACACGGCCCATTTGCCGAAAAACGTTTTGCTCGATTGCCGCAACATGATTGGAGCTTATTGGTGCAAGCGGTCAATCATCACTTGCCGCAAGCGCAACAGTTATTACAACGATTCAATTTCTTACCTTATGCGCGTTTAGATGATTTGATGGTCAGCTATGCCCCCGATGGTGGTGGGGTGGGGCCGCATTTCGATTCTTATGATGTGTTCTTATTGCAAGGCCTAGGACAACGGCGCTGGCGTATTAGTGAGCAAACTGATTTGCGCTTATTGCCCAATGTGCCATTAAAGATTTTAGAAAATTTTACTACCACGCAAGAATGGCTGTTGGACGCTGGCGATATGTTGTATTTGCCGCCCCACCTAGCGCATTGGGGCATTGCGGTGGGTGAGTGTATGACCTATTCGATAGGCTTGCGCGCGCCCACGCATGATGAATTAATCAAAGCGCTGATGAATTATCTGCATGATCAGGATTGGGGCGAGCAGCGCTATCAAGACGCCGATTTACAATTCAACCCGCGACCAGCACAGATAGATGCGGCCATGATTGAACGGGTAGAAAAAATCGTGCAACAAATTCAGCTCAAGCCCAGTTTAATCGGCCAATTTCTTGCCAGTTATTTATCCGAACCCAAACCCGATGTGTTATTTGCGCCGCCGCAAAAGCGCATGAGCGTTAAGCAATTTAGTCAGCGCGCAGCAACACTAGGGATACGATTGGCCTTGCAAAGTCAGATGTTGTATAGCGCAGATGGCCACTATTTAAACGGGGAAGCCATCTCTGTCGCTGCGCAATATCACAGCTTGCTGCAACAATTGGCCGATACAAGAAGCTTGTCAGCCGAGCAACTAAGCGCTTTGCCGGATACGCCACTGGCTGAGCAATTGCATGCTTATTGGCAATATGGCTGGATAGAATTAGCCGATTGAAATCTGCGCTGCTAGTCATTTTGAACTATTTGGCTAAATGATTAAGCTTGTAATTTTAAAAGTCAAAAAATTATCCTCGTTGATATGCTAAATACTCTATATTTTTTAATAAGATACTGGTAGAATTTGAGAGCTCGGTTATTTAACCGGGTCTCCTGGATAGCCGGTTTAACCCGGATAGCTAGATAACCGAAGATAATTTTCAAGATATTTAATTTTTTTGTTAAGGAAATAAAAAATGACACGTTCCGCTTTGTTAGCTGCTTTATTAGCTTTGGCTTTAACTGCTTGTGGTCAAAAAGAAGAAGCTGCTCCTGCTGATGCCGCTCCAGCTGCTGAAGCTCCTGCTGATGCTGAAGCTGCTCCAGCTGAAGCTGCACCTGCTGAAGCTCCTGCTGAAGCTAAGTAATTCTTTAGCAAGCTTAGTAGTAAGCTTAGTAATGAACGAGAAAGCCGACATTGTCGGCTTTTTTGTTGTACTTTTTTTGTCGCCCATGTTTTTGTTGTCTAGCTTGAGAACAATTTAGCTCGCCAATTATTTTGCTCGCCAGTTGTTTCGCTCAATAGTTTGCTAGTTAGTTAGGCTACACCACGCCAAGCCTGTCATTTGATCTGCCACCAAAATATCTTCAGCCTGAGCATTGATCGCCATACTCAGTGCTTGTTGTGCGAGTTGTGGGGTGTTGTTTTGCGCGCTGATATGCGCAGCCACGATAAATTGCAAATCGGTATGATAAATCGCCGCCAGCAATTGCGCGCTGGTTTGATTATCTAAATGTCCCCAGCGACCGCCCACTCTATTTTTTAAGCTATTCGGGTAAGGGCCGCCTTGCAACATATTCAGGTCGTGATTGCACTCTAAGACCAAGCCATGACAATCCGATAAACAAGTTTGAATATGCGGGGTAATGCTGCCGGTGTCGGTGAGTACGCCTAATTTTGCTGCACCATTGCTCAGGGTAAATTGCACTGGTTCGCGCGCATCATGCGGAACTGGGAAGGGTTGTATATTTAAATCGGCGATTTCAAAAGCGCTATGGCTATCCATAATATTCAGCAAGCCGTCTTCTAATAGCCCAGCCAATGGCTTTTGCGCTGGGGTATCTATGGCTTTCATGGTGCCGTAAGTCATCACCACCGGGATTTGATATTTGGCGCTTAGTTTGGCCACGCCAGCAGCGTGATCTTGGTGTTCATGGGTGACCAAAATGGCATCGATTTGGCTGGCTTCTAGGCCTAGGCGCAATAAGCGCGCTTCGGTTTCTTTAATGCTAAACCCGCAATCTATCATCACGCAGGTTTCCGCTTGCTGCACTAGCAAGCCATTGCCAGCGCTGCCGCTGCCTATGCTGGCAAAGCGCATATTATTTTAATTGTTCATAAAGCAGGCTAAGAATCTGAGACGCTGTATTGGTTGTCTGCGTTTCACCTGCTTTATTCACCACAGTCACTTTAGAGCTGCGCTCACCCAATTGCTCGACTTTGACACGATACTGCTTGGTATTGTCGATTAACTCCTGATCTGGTGCTTTCCAGAACATTAGCTTTTCTGATAACGGCGTGGCTACATTACGCTTTTCTTCAGCAGCGGCAGGCTTGTCCTTGTCATCTCCCCAGAATTTGAGCGAATCCAAGAGGCCTTTTTTACTATCGCCGCCTACGGCCACATCTAAGTCGGAGTAACGCACGTAGTAAATCCCAGCGGAGCGGTTTCTATCTTCGACCACAAAGCCTACGCGGTCTAAGGCCAAGCCTACTCGGCGCCAAGCGCGGTCAAAATCATCATTGATACTGAGATTCACCGCACCATTGGATTCTTTATTGATATAAGCGCGCAAAGGTGAGGCATTGCTGCTCAATATGGTGCGCGATTTCTTTTCTTCTACACCCAGTCGCACCATTAAGCGGCGCATTAATTCCGCGTCTAGGTCTTCCGACTCAGCTTGCACCTCGTCGCGTTTAGTTCTTTTATTGCTATTCGGCGCATAGCCTTGGTCAAATTCACCCAGATTATTTCGCACTCGGATCTTGCCATCATCTTGCATATCAGCGATGGCGCGGTGGCTGATAAAGATTTCTGTAGAGCTAGGGTCTTCGCCGCGATCTATACGGGTACGGAATTTTTGTCGATTATTTAGAGCGCTCAATTTATCCAGCCAGCCTTGGAATTTGTCTAAGTAATTGCCTTTATCGTCTTTTAAATTGCTGGCATCTACCCACTCGGTTTCCATTACCCCTGTGTCGGTATTTTCTACCCGCACGGCAAAGCCTAGCTCAGTCCAAAATTCGCGTATGACCGGCCAAATTTTCTCTGGTCGGGCCTGCACCACCAACCAACGTTGCGAGCCAGCGCGTTCAATGCGGATATTTTCAGGATTAGGTAATAGCTTTTCTTTCTGACCGGGCTCATCTGGCTGATTCTGGCTATAAGTGGAATAGCTAGTCGAGCCGGGAATGCTGTAATTATCATTGGCCGAGACCGAAGTTAAATCAGGCGGCACTTCTAAGGTTTTGCCTTTATTGGCTGATTTATAGTCAGGCGCATTATCGATAAACGGAATAGTGTCGCAGGCAGTCAACAGCGCGCTGCCTACAAAGACCAATAAGAATTTTTTCAGCTTGAATTGCATAGATGTCATTTTCGTAGATTACCTAGATTTGAATTTCTGCTTGTCGCATGGCGGCCAACAGCTTGTCATGATACTGCGCAGATAAGTTGACCAAAGGTAAACGTATGCCGCTTTGTATCAGCTTCATTTGTTGCAATACCCATTTGACTGGAATAGGATTGGCTTCGACGAACAAACCCTGATGTAAACCAAAAAGTTTGCCATTGATTGCTTTAGCCAAACTGACATCGTGTTGCAATGCCGCCTTACACATTTGATGCATGAGCTTGGGCGCGACATTGGCAGTCACTGAAATCACCCCTTGTGCGCCAAGCAACATCAACGGCATAGCGCTGGCGTCATCGCCACTAAATATTTGGAATTTGCCAGGTGCGCGCAAGATTAAGTCGGTGCCACGTTCAATATTGCCAGTGGCGTCTTTGATGCCGATGATATTGTCGATTTGCGCCAAACGCAGCGTGGTATCGTTGTATAGATCGACCCCAGTACGCCCCGGCACGTTGTATAGGATTTGCGCGATATCCACCGCCTCGGCAACTTTACGATAGTGTTGATACAAGCCTTCTTGGCTGGGTTTGTTGTAATAAGGAGCGACAAGCAAGGCAGCGTCTGCGCCTAATTTTTTCGCTTCAGCGGTGAGTTGAATCGCTTCGCTGGTGGAATTGGCGCCAGTGCCGGCTATCACCGGAATGCGCTGGTTGATATGTTGTACGGTCAATTCAATCAGCGCCAAATGCTCATCGACGCTGACAGTGGGCGATTCTCCGGTAGTCCCAACGATGACGATGCCGTCAGTTTGTTGTGCCAAATGAAAATCTAGTAATTGACGTAAGGCATCGTGATCTAAGCTGCCATCGTCGTGCATAGGCGTCACAATTGCGACTAAACTGCCTTGTAGCCTCATGTGTAAGAAAACCCTGAATCGATAAAGCCTAATATTTTAACTGAAACGATGATTATCATGGGATGTTTTGCGGGCTTGCGCTGATAATTAAACATTATATGGGTATAAGCACTAGCAATTTGTGAAACATATGTGAATTGTTTATAGTTCAGCCTGTCTGAAACACGCCTAGAAGTGTCTTGCTTCGGGTTATAATTCGGCGTTTTGTAAGGAATCCTAAAGCTGCGATGTTTGAACATTATTTACTACTTTTTGTGGGTGCTGCACTGGTCAACAACATCGTCCTAGTTAAAATTCTAGGCCTATGCCCGTTTATGGGGGTGTCAAAAAAGCTAGAAGCCTCTGTGGCGATGGCGCTGGCCACCGCCTTTGTGCTGACCATAGGCTCAGGTACTAGCTATTTAATCAGTGAATATCTGCTTGGCCCAGAGTTGTTCTATCTGCGCACCTTGTCGTTTATTGTGGTGATTGCTGGGGTCGTGCAGTTTACCGAAATGTGGATGGAAAAAAATTCACCGGTGTTATATCAGGTGCTAGGCATTTATTTGCCCTTGATTACCACCAATTGTGCCGTGCTGGGTATCCCACTGCTGAATGTGCAAGAAAAGCATAATTTTATGGAGTCCTTGGTATTCGGCTTTGCCGGTGCATTGGGCTTCTCACTGGTATTGATTATTTTCGCTTCTATGCGCGAGCGCTTGGAAGCGGCAGACGTGCCCAAAGCCTTTCAGGGTGCGGCGATTGCCTTTGTTACTGCGGGTTTAATGAGTATGGCGTTTATGGGTTTTTCAGGGTTGGTCAGATAAATGTTAACAGCCGTTTGGGTCATGATAGGCTTGGCAGTCGCACTAGGTTTGCTACTCGGCTTCTCCTCCATCAAATTCAAAGTCGAAGGCGATCCTTTGGTGGATCGTATCGACGCGGTGTTGCCGCAAACCCAATGTGGTCAATGTGGCTACCCCGGTTGCAAGCCCTATGCCACGGCCATCGCCGCAGGCGAGGCGGATATCAATCAATGTCCACCCGGTGGTGATGCTGGGGTAAGAGCGTTGGCCGATTTGCTAGGTGTGGAATACAAGCCCTTAAATACCGAGCATGGCGTACCCAAGCCCAAGTCCGTGGCGGTGATAGATGAAAATGTCTGTATCGGTTGCACCTTGTGTATTCAAGCTTGCCCAGTCGACGCGATTTTGGGCGCCGCCAAGCACATGCACACCGTGATTGCTTCTGAATGTACCGGTTGTGAGCTATGTATCGCTCCCTGCCCAGTGGATTGCATCACCATGGAGCCGGTGAAAGAATCGCCAGACAATTGGAAGTGGCGCTATCCAGTGATACGCATACACCCCAGTAACCAGCAGCCAGTCAGCCAGCATTAGCCGCTGCTTAATCAACTCAGCTTATGAATGAAGATAGATGAACGCTTTTACCCGCATTATTGATTTAATCAAGCAACCGCTGACACAGCCGTCTGTGCAGTTGCGTGGTGGCGTGCATCCCGATGAACATAAGCATGAATCCACCCAGCTAGCTATCGGGCAACTGCCATTACCGCAACAAATCGTCTTGCCATTGCGCCAGCATGTTGGGCATCTGCCTAAATTATTAGTCAAAGTAGGTGAGCGGGTTAAAAAAGGACAACTGCTGGCGGAGGCGGAAGGCACCATTTCTGCCGCGATACACGCCACCACTTCAGGCACGGTGCTGGCCGTGGAAGAACGTTTGATTCCGCATCCTTCGGGCTTGCCAGATTTATGTGTGGTGATTGCCGCAGATGGTTTAGACGAGTGGGTGAGTTGCCAGCCTAGAGATTGGCGCAATATGTCGGCTGCGCAATTAATTGATGATTTGCGCTTGTCCGGCATCGTCGGCATGGGTGGTGCGGCTTTCCCTACCCAAGTCAAGCTTCGTGCTTCTAAGAAAAGCCCGGTACACACCATTATCGTCAATGGCGCGGAGTGCGAACCGTATATCACTTGCGATGATATGTTGATGCGCGAACGTGCCCAGCAAATCGTGTTGGGCTTGGCCATCGCCAAACATATTATGGGCGCACAGCACTGCATCATTGGCATAGAGGACAATAAACCGGAAGCCCTGCAAGCCATGACGCAAGCGGCTGCGCAAGCCGATTTCGCTATCCAAGTGAAAGTAGTGCCTACCATGTACCCTAGCGGCGATGCGCGTCAGCTGACCCGCTTGCTGACTGGGGTAGAAGTGCCGAATAACAAGCGTTCTACTGATGTGGGCATGCAATGTTTTAATGTCGCTACGCTATTGGCCTTGCATCGATATTTTGATTTTGGTGAGCCCGCCGTGTCGCGCATCGTCACCATGACAGGCCGTGTCGCGCAACCGCGTAATTACGAAGTGCTATTTGGCACTCCGTTGAGTGATTTGCTGCAAGCTGCCGGTGGCGCGCAAGCTGAGGTTGACCAATATATTATGGGCGGCCCCATGATGGGCTTTACCCTGCCTAGTGCGCAGGTGCCGATTACCAAAGCCAGCAACTGTTTTATCGCCAGCGCGCCCGATTTATTCCCGCCCGCTCCCGAAGCCATGCCTTGCATACGCTGTGCGCGTTGCGCAGAGGCTTGTCCGGTGCAACTGCAACCGCAAGAGTTATATTGGTTTGCCAAAGCAGAAAATATCGACAAAGCGCGTGAATATCATTTATTTGACTGTATCGAGTGCGGTTGTTGCACCTATGTCTGCCCCAGCAATATCCCCTTGGTGCAGTATTACCGGTTTGCCAAGAGCGAGGCGATTGCGCAGGACAGAGCCAAAGAAGCGGCGAATATCGCGCGTGAACGCAATGAGTTTAGATTGATGCGCATAGAGCGTGAGAAGCAAGAGCGCGCTCAGCGCCATGCGCAAAAAGCGCTAGCAGGTAAAGAGGGGCAAGCTGCTGCGACAGATTCCGCGCAGCCAGAAGCGGCGCAGGTAGATAGCAAACAAGCGGCTATTCAAGCGGCTATCGAGCGTGCCAAAGCGCAAAAGGCGCAGATTAAAGCCAAGAACATCGATGATTTGCCAGCTTCGGTAAAAGCTGAAATCGAGCAAATCGATATGTTCCGCGAACAAGCCAAACAGCACTTGGCTGAGTCTGACAATGCTGCGCCACAGCCGGCAAGCGATTCAGCTGAATCAGCCGCCAAAACAGAATAGGACTCGCATAAATGAATCGTTCTCCATATGTCAGCCAAGCGCCTAGCGTAAGCGACATTATGCTAAAGCTGATGGTGGCTTTACTGCCCGCCATCGCGGTATATCTTTGGGTGTATGGTGGCGGCATCTTGCTGGTGCTGTTATTGGCTTCTGTCACCGCCTTGCTGAGTGAAGCGCTGATGTTAAAAATTCGCCAGCGTCCGATACTGCCTTTTGTCAGCGATTGCAGTGCGCTAGTAACCGCGTGGTTATTGGCGCTGTCATTGCCACCCTTGGCGCCTTGGTGGCTGGTGGTGGTCGGCACGCTATTTGCCATTGTGGTGGCGAAACAGCTCTATGGTGGTTTAGGTTTTAATCCGTTTAACCCAGCGATGGTGGGTTATGCGGTGCTACTGATTTCTTTTCCTGCCTTGATGACGCAATGGCCAGCGCCATTAGAGTTGGCGCAAGCGCCTTTGTCATGGGGCGCGCAATGGCACTATATTCTGACTGGCGATTTGCCCGCTGGCATTATGCCGGACGCGGTGAGTATGGCGACGCCATTAGATTATTTAAAAACTCAGCTGATGTTGCACAAAGATGCCGCCAGTATTATGCAAGCGCCACAGTTCGGGGTGCTGGCAGGCAAGGGTGGTGAGATGTTGGCCTTGGCATATTTGCTGGGCGGATTGTATATGTGGCAACAAAAATTGATTACTTGGCATTTGCCAGTTAGCTTTATCGCTGGTTTGGCCTTGCTAGCGGGCATATTCCACAGCATTAATCCAGCCGCTTATGCCGGGATAGGCCTGCATCTATTGGGCGGTGCCACCATGTTGGGGGCATTCTTTATTATCACCGACCCAGTATCTGGACCGACGACGCCTAGCGGCAAAATAGTGTTTGCATTGGCTGCCGCTTTGTTGACTTATCTGATTCGTACCTTTGGTGGCTATCCAGATGGCGTGGCCTTTGCGGTGATTTTAATGAATATGCTAGTGCCGTTAATCGATGCGTGGACACAGCCGCGCGTGTTTGGACACAAAAAATAAATGAGTGAATCGATTTCAAAACATAGTGTAAAAACCGCTTGGGTGATGGTGATTTTTACTGTGCTAGGCACTTTGGCCTTGGCCTTTTTGCACGAGCAAACCAAACAGCCGATTGCCCAAGCTGAGGACGAAACGCGTATGCGTTTGTTTGCCCAAGTGATTAGCCAACAAAGCTATGACAATGATTTGCTCAATGATGTGTTATTGGTGCCGGCGGGTGGCGCCTTAAACAATCGCGAAGCAAGCAAGCTGTATCGTGCCCGTTTAGCCGGCAAGCCCAGTGCCGTGGTATTGCAAACCACTGCGCCAGACGGCTATAGCGGTGATATCAAAATATTGGTCGCGATAGACCACGCTGGGCATATTCTTGGTGCGCGGGTGATTGCCCACAGAGAAACACCGGGCTTGGGGGATTATATTGATATCGCACACGATGATTGGATAGATGTTTTCCAAGGTCAATCTTTGGCAAGTGGTGCGCAAGCTTGGGCGGTCAAAAAAGATGGCGGCCAATTTATCTATCGTACTGGCGCCACCATCACGCCGCGCGCGGTGGTGAAAGCCTTGCATCAAGCATTACAATTTTATCAACAACATCAGGCGGAGCTATTTAGCCTGCCCAATCAGCAAGCGTTGTAGAGGGTGTGGTTGTGAATATGACATCAGGAGATCAACTATGAGTAGTGGACAGCAAACCTTAGTGCAACCGCCATCAGCGGCCCCTGTCTCGCAATTTTCTGAAATTTTTCGTAATGCCATGTGGAAGCAAAATCCCGGTTTGGTGCAGTTGCTGGGCTTGTGCCCGACCTTGGCGATGACCACCAATCTAGTCAATGGCTTTAGCCTTGGGGTGATGACAGCCATTGTGATGGCAGCCAGCAATGCTGCGGTGTCGCCTGTTAGAAGCTATGTGCCAAGCGAGATTCGTATTCCGGTATTTATTCTGATTATCGCCGCCTTGGTGACCATGATAGATTTGGCTATGCATGCCTATTTTCATACCCTGCACGCGGTGTTGGGCATTTTTATTCCGTTAATCGTGACCAACTGTATTGTATTGGCACGAGTAGAAGCCTTTGCTGCCAAAAATAGTGTCGCACCATCGGCCTTTGATGGCTGGATGATGGGCATAGGCTTGGCTTGTGTCTTGGCTGTGCTAGGCGGTGTGCGCGAATTGCTAGGTGCCGGCACGTTATTCGCCGGCATAGACTTAGTGTTTGGCGAAGCAGCTAAAGCATGGGTGTGGCATATCGGCGATTATCAAGGCTTTTTGTTGGCGGTATTGCCCCCCGGCGCATTCTTCGGTTTGGCCAGTTTAATCGCTGGCAAAAACTGGCTAGAAAGCTGTGCCAGCGCCAAGCAAGCGCAACGCTTAGCCGAGGTTTAGTTGAATGCGCTACAACGCCATGCGCTATTTGAGCGTCTAGCGCAGGCCATCCCCAATCCCACCACCGAGCTGCAATATAGCTCGGTGTTTGAACTGCTGATCGCAGTGATGTTATCCGCTCAAGCCACCGACAAAAGCGTCAATCTCGCCACTAGCAAATTATTCGCCGTCGCTAACACGCCGCAAGCCATACTAGACTTGGGTTTGGCGGGCTTGGAAAGCTATATCCGTAGCATAGGGCTATATCACAGCAAGGCCAAAAATGTGCTGGCCACTTGCCAAATCTTGTTGCAACAACATCAAGGCCAAGTGCCAGATAACCGAGCAGCGCTAGAGGCCCTGCCGGGAGTGGGGCGAAAAACTACCAATGTGATTTTGAATACCGCCTTTGGTCAACCCACCATTGCCGTGGATACCCACTTATTCCGCTTGGGCAATCGCATTGGGATTGCCAAAGGCAAAACGCCGCTAGAAGTGGAAAAAAAGCTGCTTAAACATGTGCCCGCTGAATTTATGCGTGATGCTCACCATTTGCTGATATTGCACGGCCGCTACACCTGTACTGCGCGCAATCCTAAGTGTGGGGAATGTGTGATACACGATTTATGCGGCTTTAAAGGCAAGGCCTAGCCATGAGTTTATTTAATCCCTCGCGTGACCAAGTCAGACAGTTCTTTTTTGAGCTATGGCAGCAATATCAGGCGCAAGCTAGCTTGACCCCCTTGCAACAGATGGCGCTGAGCGTGGTGCTGATGCATCCGGAATATCAGCCAATTTTGCAAAATCCCGAGCGTTATGCACAGCAAGAATACTTTCCCGAACAAGGCGAAACCAATCCGTTTTTGCATATGAGTTTGCATTTATCTTTGCTGGAACAAATCTCTATCGATCAGCCCACGGGCATACGGCAGATTTATCAGCAATTATTGCAAAGGCAAGACGATCAAATGCAGGTGCAGCATCAGATGATGGACTGTTTGGTGGAAACCATTTGGCAAGCCCAGCGCCAGCAACAGAGTTTAGACGCGGCGGCTTATTTGCGCAGCTTGCAGGCGCTGGTTTATCAGGGCTGATGTATTTAGGTGAGCAGCGCTGATGAAATTAGTTGAGCAAGGCTGATGCAATAGCCCTAGTCGATTTAAAGCAAGCAACTCGCTTAAGCGCCCCGCTTGATAGGGGTGCTAGGTGCGCTGTCTAGTATGGTCAAGTAATTAGAGGGTTGCAGCACGGTGGGTAAGGCGACCTCTAACAGTTCTGGATAATCTTTGCTGTAGTGTAGGCCGCGACTTTCTTTGCGTTGCATCGCGCTATGCACAATCAACTCGGCCACTTGCAGCAAGTTTCTTAGCTCGATTAAGTCATGGCTAATTCTAAAATTGCTATAAAACTCATGCACTTCATCTTGCAATAAACGTATCCTGTGCATCGCCCGCATCAAACGCTTATTGGTTCTAACGATGCCGACATAATTCCACATAAAGCGGCGTAACTCGTTCCAGTTGTGGGTGATGATAATTTCCTCATCCGCATCGGTCACGCGGCTTTCGTCCCATTGCGGTAATTCAATCACGGGACTATCCGCTTGTTGCAGAATATGTTGCGCACATAAATCGGCAAATACCAAACATTCCAACAAGGAATTGCTGGCCAAGCGATTAGCGCCATGTAGGCCGGTGCATGCGGTTTCGCCGACCGCGTATAAGCGTGGCAAATCGGTGCGCGCGATATGGTCGGTCATAATGCCGCCACAGTTATAGTGCGCTGCCGGTACCACAGGGATAGGCTCGCGCGTGATATCTATGCCCAATTCCATACAGCGCCGATAAATGGTAGGGAAGTGCGACAAAATAAAGTCGGCCGGTTGATGGCTAATATCCAAAAACACGCAGTCCAGACCACTTTTCTTCATTTCATAGTCTATCGCCCGCGCCACCACATCTCTGGGCGCCAATTCCAGCCGGCTATCGTAATGCTGCATAAAACGTTGACCATTGGATAAGCGCAAAATACCGCCCTCGCCACGCACGGCTTCAGTAATCAAGAATGATTTGGCTTTGGGGTGATACAAACAGGTGGGGTGAAACTGCACAAACTCCATATTGGCCACCCGACATCCGGCGCGCCACGCCATGGCGATGCCATCGCCAGTGCTGACGTCTGGGTTGGTGGTATATAAATACACTTTGCCAGCGCCGCCAGTGGCCAACACAGTGTGCTGCGCGTGTATGGTAATCACTTTGCCGCTACTGCTATCCAGCACATAAGCGCCCAGACAGTCGCCATTGGAGGCTTGATTGACGCGGGTTTTGTCGGCTTTACGCGAGGTGATTAAATCGACCGCTAAATGATTTTCTAATACCGTGATATTGCGATGCTGGCAAACTTGTTGCCCCAAGGTCAGTTGCACCGCCTGACCGGTGGCGTCAGCCGCATGAATAATGCGTCTATGGCTATGCCCTCCCTCGCGGGTGAGGTGAAAGTCTTGGCTATTTTCTTGTTTGGTAAATGGTACCCCTTGCTGAATCAGCCATTGCACCGCCTGTTTGGCGTTGGTGGCCACCAGTCTAGTGACTTCTTGGTCACATAAACCACCACCAGCGCTCAGCGTGTCCTGTATATGCGCCTCTATCGAGTCTTCATCGGTCTGGGCCGCGGCAATCCCGCCTTGCGCCCAATTACTAGAGCTGTCATCAATATGCCGTTTGCTGATCAGGCAAACCTTTTTTTGCTCAGCCACTTTTAAGGCCACAGTCAAGCCTGCCAAGCCGCTGCCTATGATTAATACATCAAACTGTTGCATCTAATACTCATTTGTAGGAATGGGGTGAACTTTAGCAAGTTTAGCGATGTCTGTAATGGGTGGCTAGTTTTAATGCCGTCGCCGATGTGACATTAAATTCGACGACCTGTTCAGTAGTGATACTGAAAAATCAATGTTTAAGGGTGGAAAACATGGATATCAATGACATACAAAGCATCTCAAAATTAAGTTTCGTTGATAGCTCCGTTGCGGGTTATACTGTTGGTCAGACTGACAAAAGACTAGAGAGGTCAGGTTTGAATACTTCTAACCCTGACGTAACCGCAGTGCAGGAGCGGGTAAATCCCAACCGCGAAATTGATCAAGCTTTGGTTGAGCGTGCTCAACGTGGCGATCAGCAAGCGTTTGGCATGTTGGTAGAAAAATACCAACGCAAATTAGCGCGATTGCTATCACGCATGATGCGTGATTCCGCTGAAATTGAAGACGTGGTGCAAGAGTCCTTCATCAAGGCCTATCGTGCATTGCCTAATTTCCGTGGCGACAGCGCCTTTTATACTTGGTTGTATCGTATAGGTATCAATACAGCCAAAAACTACTTAGTGGCGATGGGTCGTCGTCCACAAGTCAGCCGCGATATCGAAATCGAAGACGCTGAAAACTTTGAAGATGGTGATGAGCTACGTTCCATGGCTACCCCGGAATCTGAGTTAATGACCAAAGAAATCGCTAGAACTGTCAATGACACCATGATGGCCTTGCCAGATGATTTAAGAACGGCGATTACATTACGAGAAATAGAAGGTTTGAGTTACGAAGAAATCGCCAGTGTTATGGGTTGTCCTATCGGCACAGTGCGTTCGCGAATTTTTAGAGCACGAGAAACTATCGCTGCTAAGCTCAGACCACTGTTAGATACACCGGAAAACAAACGGTGGTAGAGCACTTAAGGAGAAGCAAGTGAAGCAGCAAATTTCATCCCTAATGGATGCCGATTTCGATTTAGATGACGCCAGTCATGTGCTAAACGTCATGGAATCCAGTCAGCATTTGCGTGACACCTGGGCAGAGTATCATTTAATCGGTGATGTGATGCGTGGTGAGCATATGATTAGTCAACAATTCAGCGCCAAAGTGATGCAACAATTGGCCGCCGAGCCAGTGGTATTAGCACCCTCCGCATCTAAGCGTAGACCCTTGCCTAATATCAGCAAATCCACTACTGCATGGGCGCTAGCCGCTTCAGTGGCGGTGGTGGCGGCAGTAGGTTGGTTTGTGGTGGCAGAGATGCAGCCAGCGCAACTGCCTATGGCAAGCAATACTCCTGACGACTATTTAGCTGCCCACCAATCTGCGGTGCCTTCCAATACCGCATTTTTAGTGGAACCAGTTGCTGTTGAAAAATAACAGCAGCAAGCCAGCTTTTCGTCAGCACCCTTTAAATATTCAGCAAGCTAATATCAATAATATTGTTGCGCGTGGTAATAGCAATCGTGTTTTATCCCTTGTGGGTTTGTTTAAGCTAACGATGAAAATTCTAAATTTAATAGCGGCAACCATAGTGATGCTAGTGGCAAGCACTTGTTTTGCCGATGACGCTTGGCTTCCTTTAGAGAAGGCAGCCCAAGCAGCGCATGACCTGAGTTACGAAGGCATTTATAGTTACCACCTTGGGCAAACCAGCAAAGCGGTACAAATCACGCATATCAACTACGGGCAGGGAGAATATGCCCGTGTACTGGTGCTAGATGGCAGACCTAGAGAGGCATTGACGCAAGGTGCGGACACTATCTTGTTTAATGCCAATCCAGAAAAAATCATTATCGAAAAGCGCCGTAATCAACAAACTTTCCCTGCGGTATTACCCAATAATCTGGATAGCATTAAACAAAATTATGCTATTCAACATGCTGGTACAGAGCGTATCGCTGGCCGTGATGCGCAAATCATTCATTTGCAGCCTAAAGACCAATATCGTTATGGCTATAAATTTTGGGTGGACAAGGAATATGGCTTATTGCTTAAAAGCGCTAATCTAGACCAAGCGGGCAATGCGGTAGAGAGTATTTCCTTCACCCAATTGCTATTTACTTCTGGACAAAATCTCGATTGGTTTCGTCCTAGCCAGTTAGCCAGCGGCAAAAACTTTGAGATGCAGAAAACCTCGGTCAGTACCTTGGAAGAAAATGAAATCGGTTGTGAAGTGCCTATGCAATTATTGGGCTATCAGCGCATACATCAAATGAAACAACAAACCCAGCGCGGGCAAAGACAAAGAACGCATTTGCTGTATAGCGATGGCTTGTCATCTTTGTCGATTTTTATCGAGCCCATGATCAGCAGAAATAATCTGCATTTGGGCTACAACGAAATAGGCAACACCGCATTGATGGGGGTTGCGATGGATGGTCATCAAATCATGGTGGTGGGCAATGTGCCGCAAACGACCGTGCATCAGTTTGTCAACGCAGTAAAAATCAAAAAAAAGTAAGAGGCTTTCATGTTAGAACAACACGCACTAGTGCTTGCTGTGCATCAGCAACAGGCTCAAGTTGAGGTGGTACGTTCCAAACCGTGTGGTATTTGTGGCCAAACCCGTGGCTGTGGCGCCTCCATTTGGGGGCGTTTATTTGGTCATCAAACGGTCACTTTCTCCGTGGATAATTCCTTGCAAGCACATGCTGGTGAGATGGTGATTATCGGCATACAAGATGGCGCAGTGATGGCCAGCGCATGGCAAGCCTATGGCTGGCCATTATTGGTGATGATGTTGGGTGCACTGGCTGGAACTAATTGGCTACAGTTTTCATCTCAGGCAGATATCAACGCTTTCATAGGCGCAGCGATCGGCCTATTCATAGCGTTTGTTTTGCTTAGATGGCGCAGTCGTCATCCGGCCGTGCATCAGCGTTTTCAGCCGCAAATGCTAAAAATTATCGGGCGCTAGTGCTTGCTGTGGACTAGTGTAGTTGGTGTTGTGTGGTAAAACTTTTTCGTTAAGGAAATTCAAGCGATGAAAAAATTTGTGTTATTGATGTTAACGCTTACCAGCCTCTCTGTATGGGCCAAAGATTTGCCAGACTTTACCGAGTTGGCGGAAAAACAAGGCCCTAGTGTGGTGAATATCAGTGTGACCCAAGTGTTACCGGCTAATCCACATGGCGCGATGCCGGGCGTGCCGGGCATGCCGTATGACGAAAATATGATGGAATTATTTAAACGCTTTGGCTTGCCTATGCCCGGTATGCCCAATGGTCCGCATCAGGATTTTAAAAATCAGTCGGTAGGCTCAGGCTTTATTATCGGTGCAGATGGCTACATTATGACCAACGCCCATGTGGTCAGTGAGGCAGATGAAGTAGTGGTGAAGTTGGCGGATAAGCGTGAGTTAAAGGCCAAAATCATCGGCTTTGACCGCCGTACCGATGTGGCATTGCTAAAAGTCGATGCGACAGGCTTGCCCAAGGTCACCATAGGCGACCCCAATCAGCTTAAAGTAGGCGAGTGGGTGGCTGCCATAGGCTCACCTTTTGGCTTGGAAAATACCATGACTGCCGGCATCGTCAGCGCCAAAGGCCGCGCTTTGCCACAAGAAAATTTTGTGCCGTTTATTCAAACTGACGTGGCCATCAATCCCGGTAACTCGGGTGGTCCATTATTCAATTTAAAAGGCGAAGTGGTGGGCATTAACTCGCAAATTTACAGCCGTAGCGGTGGCTCGGTAGGCTTGTCGTTTGCCATTCCGATTGATACTGCCATGGAAATCGCCAATCAACTCAAAGCTAGCGGCAAAGTATCTCGTGGCTGGTTAGGTATCGCCATCCAAGATGTGACCCAAGAGCTGGCCGAATCATTCAATCTAAAATCCGCCCAAGGCGCCCTAGTGGCGGGTATAGAGAAAAATTCTCCAGCCGATAAAGCGGGCATAGAAGCTGGCGATGTGATTAGCAAATTCGATAACAAACAGATTGCTAGCTCAAATGATTTGCCGCGTATTGTGGCAGGCACCAAGCCAGGCAAAACGGTGGTGGTGGAATTGATACGCAAAGGCAGCAGCAAGAGCGTCAATGTGGTGGTGGGCGAATCACCTGGCGAACGTGAGGTAGCCAGCAATGTAGGCAAAAACAACAAGCCTGAGCAAAATCGTTTAGGCTTGGCTTTGCGCGAGCTCAACCCCATGCAAAAGAAAAAGCTAAATGGCCGTAATGGCTTGTTGGTGCTAGATGCACAAGGCATTGCTGCGCAAGTTGGCATACGTCGTGGCGATGTGATTTTGGCCTTGAATAACTACGAAGTGCAAAGTCTAGAGCAGTTCACCAAACAGATTCAGGCCTTCCCAGCAGGCAAAAATATCGCCTTGCTGATTATGCGCAACGACAACACCTTATACGTGCCTATCAAGTTGCCTGACAACAGATAAGGGCGCGTAGTTTTTGCTGTGAGCGCAGCAGAAATCCTGTAAAATTTAGCCTATCGTTAGCAAGGGCGCTGAGAAGCGCCCTTGTTATTACTACTAGCCACTGTTACAGGGCATCTTTCCGCATCACTACAAACTATTAGGCCTATCCGCTCATTCAGATGAATAACATTCGAAATTTTTCCATTATTGCCCATATCGACCATGGCAAATCTACCTTAGCAGACCGCATTATTCAGCTGTGCGGTGGCTTATCTGATCGCGAAATGGAAGCGCAGGTGCTGGACTCTATGGACTTAGAGCGCGAGCGCGGCATTACCATCAAAGCGCAAACCGCCGCGCTGCGTTATACCGCTTTAGATGGCCAAGTGTATCAACTGAACTTAATCGACACGCCCGGCCATGTGGATTTTTCTTATGAAGTCAGCCGCTCGCTGTCCGCTTGTGAGGGCGCTTTATTGGTGGTGGATGCCAGTCAAGGGGTAGAGGCGCAAAGTGTGGCCAACTGCTATACCGCCATAGACCTTGGCGTAGAAGTATTCCCTATCCTCAATAAAATTGACCTGCCCTCGGCTGACCCTGAGCGAGTCAT
This sequence comes from uncultured Methylophilaceae bacterium, assembly GCA_964398195.1. GTDB lineage: Bacteria > Pseudomonadota > Gammaproteobacteria > Burkholderiales > Methylophilaceae > RFPI01. The sequence goes on from CAYNLW010000008.1 coordinate 26,025, forward strand.
GCAAGAAATTGAAGATGTGATCGGCGTTGATGCCAGTGAGGCGGTGCGTTGTTCCGCCAAGACAGGCGAAGGTGTGCGCGATGTATTAGAGGCTGTAGTCAAACATATTCCCGCCCCTAGAGGCGATGCGCAGAAACCCTTGAAAGCGCTGATTATCGACGCTTGGTTCGATAACTATGTCGGGGTGGTGATGCTAGTCAGAGTGGTCGATGGCGTATTGCGCGCCAAAGATAAAATCCGCTTGATGGCTACCGGCGCCACTTATCTGTGCGAAGAAGTCGGCGTATTTACCCCAAAATCGCTGTCCAGAGCAGAACTATCAGCCGGCGAGGTAGGCTTTGTCATTGCCGGCATCAAAGAGCTGACCAGCGCCAAAGTGGGCGATACCATCACCACCATGGATAAGTCCGCCAGTGAGCCTTTGCCGGGCTTTAAAGAAGTCAAACCACAGGTGTTCGCTGGACTATATCCAGTGGAATCCAATCAATTTGAAGCCTTGCGCAATGCACTAGAGAAACTGCGCCTGAATGACGCGGCTTTGCAATTCGAGCCAGAAAACTCGACCGCGCTAGGCTTTGGCTTCCGTTGCGGCTTCTTGGGTCTATTGCATATGGAAATCGTGCAAGAACGACTAGAGCGCGAATACGATATGGATTTGATTACCACCGCGCCTACCGTGGTGTACGAGTTGCTGCTCAAAAGCGGCGAAGTGGTGCAAATCGAAAATCCCTCACGGTTGCCTGAGCCATCGCGTGTAGAAGAAATTCGCGAGCCTATGATTTTGGTCAATCTATTGATGCCGCAAGACTATGTAGGCCCAGTGATGACGTTGTGTAATCTCAAGCGCGGCATACAGCGCAATATGCAATATATGGGCAGACAGGTGATGTTGAGTTATGAGCTGCCATTAAATGAAGTGGTATTAGATTTCTTTGATAAACTGAAATCGGTATCGCGTGGCTATGCTTCTATGGATTATGAATTCTTGGAATTTCGTGCCGCGGATTTGGTGAAACTGGATATTATGGTGAATGGCGAGCGCGTCGATGCGCTGTCTTTAATCGTGCATCGTGCCAATAGCGTTTATCGTGGTCGCGAATTGGCCTCTAAGATGCGCGAATTGATTCCTAGACAAATGTTTGATGTGGCTATTCAGGCTGCCATAGGCGCCAATATTATTGCCCGTGAAACAGTCAAAGCGATGCGTAAAAACGTATTGGCCAAGTGTTATGGTGGCGATATTACGCGTAAGAAGAAATTGCTAGAGAAACAAAAAGAGGGCAAGAAACGCATGAAGCAAGTGGGCAATGTGGAAATCCCGCAAGAGGCGTTTTTGGCCATTCTGCGCGTGGAAGATAAATAGAGAAAGGCTGTTATGTTATTAGCAAAAATCATGATTGCGGTGTTATTGGTAACGGGTTTGATTTGGCTGGTCGATGCGCTGTGGCTGAGCAAGCGCCGCGCTGCTGAGGACAAAATGCCGTTGCTGGTGGAATATTCGCGTAGCTTTTTTCCAGTGATTTTGATTGTATTTTTTATCCGTTCTTTTATCGTTGAGCCATTCAAAATTCCCTCTGGCTCTATGATGCCTACGCTGTTGGCGGGCGACTTTATCTTGGTGAATAAATTTAGCTATGGCTTGCGTGTGCCGATTTTGAATAACACCTTTATCCCGGTTGGCCAGCCTAAACGTGGCGATGTCTTTGTATTTCATTTTCCGCCTGACCCATCGATAGACTATATCAAGCGCGTGGTCGGTTTGCCGGGCGATAAAATCGTCTATCGCGATAGAACGCTATACGTCAACGGGCAGAAAATTGCCACCACCGATATGGGCGACTATCCCTATGAAACTGTAGGCATGAACTATATCAACGCTACCCGCTTGCAAGAGCAGTTGGGCGAGGTTAAGCACGATATTTTGATCGATGCTGAGTTGCCATCTAAAGATGTCGAAGTCACGGTGCCCGCCGGTCAATATTTCGCCATGGGCGACAATCGAGATAACAGCCGTGATAGCCGATACTGGGGCTTTGTGCCAGAACAAAATCTGGTCGGCAAGGCATTCTTTATCTGGTGGAATTTCGCCGAATTTAAACGCATAGGCACTGTGGTGGAATAATTCCAGCACACAGACGATGCGCAAACCCCCAGCCATGAAAGATAGCAAAGCACAAGACGCTACTGGTCCAGCGACAACTGCTCAGGATATGAGTGGTTTACAGCAGTTGTTGAATTACCAATTTAACGACCGCCAACTGCTTAGCTTGGCTTTAACCCATCGCAGTTATAGCAGCCGTAATAATGAGCGCTTGGAATTCTTGGGTGATGGGGTGCTGAATTTCCTTATCGCGCATATGATTTTTAACGCCTTTGCCGATATAGACGAAGGCGAAATGAGCCGTATCCGTGCGCAATTAGTCAAAGAAGCCACGCTAAGCGAAATCGCCAATAGCTTGCATTTGGGCGACTATCTGCGCTTAGGTGAGGGCGAGCTCAAGTCCGGCGGTTGGCAACGTCCCTCGGTATTAGCCGACGCGCTAGAGGCGCTATTCGCAGCAGTGTTTCTGGACGCTGGCTACGCGGCTGCCAACCAACTAGCGCATCATCTATTCCAACACCGCTTGTCTAATGTCAACCCCAAGTCTATAGGCAAAGATGCCAAGACCATGTTGCAAGAGCTATTGCAAGCGCGCAAATTAGATTTGCCGCAATATCAAATTGTGCGTACCGAGGGCGAGGCACACCAGCAAACCTTTTTTGTGCAATGCGCGATTCCCGCGTTAAACGTGCAAACCCAAGGCCAAGGTAGCAGCCGACGCAATGCCGAACAGATGGCAGCGCAATTGGCATTTAATCAAATCAGCGGAAAATCCTTATGAGCCAGCCCCCTTTTCATTGCGGTACAGTCGCCATCGTAGGACGTCCCAATGTGGGCAAATCGACGCTGCTGAATCATATATTGGGGGTCAAGCTCAGTATCACTTCGCGCAAAGCGCAAACCACAAGGCACCGTCTGTTGGGCATACACACCACAGCGCAAGCGCAATATCTATTTGTCGATACGCCGGGCTTCCAAACCAAACATATCAACGCGCTGAATCGCATGTTGAATAAAACCGTTACGCAAGTATTAAGCGAAGTGGACGTGGTGTTATTTGTGATAGAAGCCGGCATGTTTAATGCGGCAGATCAACAAGTGTTGCAGTTGTTGCCGGATAACAAACCAGTGTTGTTGGTCATCAATAAAGCCGACCAAATGAGCGATAAAGCCGAGCTATTGCCGTTTATCCAAGCGCAAAGCGCTGCTTTTGCTTATCACGCGGTGATTCCAGTCAGCGCGCAAAAGAATTTGCAACTCGACACCCTGTTGGATGCGATCACTCCCTTGCTGCCTGAACAGCCAGCCATGTATGCGGAAGATGAATTGACAGATAAAAACGAGCGCTTTTTGGCCGCCGAATTATTGCGCGAAAAAGCCTTTCGCTTCTTAGGCGATGAAGTGCCTTATGGCATCGCAGTAGAAATCGAGAAGTTTGAAAGCGAAGGCAAATTGCGCCGTATTCATGCCGCCTTTATCGTTGATAAAGAAAGCCAAAAGCCTATGCTGATAGGCAAGGGTGGCGCCAAGTTAAAGCAAATCTCCAGCGAAGCGCGTAGCGATATGGAAAAACTATTCGGCGGAAAAATTTGGCTAGAAGTCTGGGTCAAAGTCAGAGGCGGCTGGGCAGATGATGAGCGGGCGCTAAAAAGTTTAGGTTACTAGAGAGCTGAGCAGCGGTGATCAACGGCAGCACACGTCAAGAAAATCAAGCGGTGTATGTGTTACACAGCTATCCCTTTAAAGAAACCAGCCTCATCGTTGAGTTATTCAGCCGCGACTTCGGTCGTATCGCGGTGGTCGCCAAAGGTGCCAGACGCCCACGCTCTGCGTTGCGTGGCATGTTGCAATCGTTTCAATCCTTATTAGCCACTTGGTCAGGCAAGCAAGAACTCAAGACTTTGCATAGTTTGGAATGGCATGCCGGTTTGCTGGTGTTGCCGGGCGAGGCTTTGATGTGTGGCTTTTATCTGAATGAGTTGCTAATGCGTTTATTGCCACGCGACGACGCTCACGAGGCCTTGTTTGACGAATACGCTAATACGCTGAAAATGCTCAGCCAGCCAGCCGCCAATCTGGCCGTGCAGAATGCGGTGATACTGCGCCGTTTTGAATTATGTCTGTTGCAACAATTGGGTTATGCCGTGCCGCTGGTGAAAAATATCTACGAGCAAGCGGTGGAACCGGGCAAGCAGTATTTTTATGTGCCAGAAGTTGGTCCGCTAAGCACGCTGCAAGCGGGTCAGGAAAATAGCGTACAATTGAGCGCGGAAACCCTGCTGGCAATGGCGCGCAACGATTACAGCGAGGCGCAAACGCAACAGCAAAGCAAGCAACTAATGCGTTTATTGATTAATTACTATCTAGGCGATCAGGTATTACATACGCGCCAATTACTAATGGATTTACAAACCCTATGATGAAACTTGGTGTCAATATCGACCATATTGCCACGCTTAGACAAGCCCGTGGCACTGCCTATCCTGACCCGGTGCAAGCAGCGTTGCTGGCTGAGCAAGCGGGTGCAGATAGGATTACTTTGCATCTGCGTGAAGATAGGCGACATATTCAAGATGCCGATGTGGTTGCCCTGCGGCCATTGCTGAAAACCAAGATGAATCTTGAGATGGCGGTGACCGATGAGATGTTGCAAATCGCCTTAAAAGTGCAACCGCAAGATGTGTGTTTGGTGCCAGAACGGCGTGAGGAGCGCACCACCGAGGGTGGTTTAGATGTGCTAGGCAATCAAGCACGTATTCGAGAGGTTTGTCAGGCCTTGGCGCAGCAAGCTATCCAAGTGTCTTTATTTATCGCGCCTGACCTAGCGCAGATTGACGCGGCGCTAGCGGTCGGCGCGCCTGTCATCGAGATACACACCGGCCATTTCGCTGATACGCAAGGGGCAGCGCAACAAGCCGAATTAAACAAAATCCAACAGGCTGTGCAATACGCGCATCAAGCTGGCTTAATCGTCAATGCCGGCCATGGCCTGAATATTGACAATGTGCATCGCATCACTGCGGTGCCGTATCTGTATGAATTAAATATCGGCCATGCCATCGTGGCGCGCGCCGTCATGATAGGCTGGCAAGCCGCTGTGCGCGAGATGAAACAACTCATCTGTCCTGCGGGGGCGGCATGATAGCTGGCATAGGTACTGATTTAGTCGAGGTCAGTCGTATTCAAGAATCTTTGGATAGATTTGGTCATGACTTTGCGCGCCGCATCTTGGCCGAATTTGAAATGCAAGAATTTAGCCAAAGCCAGCAACCAGCGCGCTTCTTGGCCAAACGCTTTGCCGCCAAAGAAGCCTTCGCCAAAGCCCTAGGCACCGGCATGCGCCACCCAGCCACTTTTGAAAATATCCAAGTGGCACACGATGATATGGGCAAGCCAGTGCTGCAATTCGGCGCCGAGTTAAATGCGCTATTACAGCAACGCAATATCCGCTACACCCATCTATCGATTTCAGATGAAAAAGCCTTTGCCACCGCCATGGTGGTGTTGGAAATCTAGCCCATTATGGATGCCCTAAATAGCCCAGATTACGCACGCCGTTTTGGCGGTGTGGCTAGACTATATGGCGCTGATGCGCTGGCACGTTTACAGCAAGCGCATATCGTGGTGGTTGGCATAGGCGGTGTAGGCAGTTGGGCAGTAGAAGGGCTGGCACGCAACGCGGTAGGCAAGCTGACCTTGATAGACCTAGATCATATCGCCGAATCCAATATCAACCGCCAACTGCCAGCCTTAGACAATACGCTAGGCATGGCCAAAGTCAGCGCCATGCAACAACGCATCGCGCTGATCAACCCGGCCTGCCAAGTGCAAGTCATAGAAGAATTTATCAGCTCTGAAAACGTCAGTGATTTGCTGCCTAAAGACGCCGATGCGTTGATAGACGCGGTGGACGATGTAAAAGCGAAAATCGCTTTAATTGTTCACTGTCGCCAAACACAAATTCCCATCATCACCACCGGCGGTGCCGGCGGCCGCCTCGACGCCAGCCGCATTCAATGTGCCGATCTGGCCTTAGTACACGGCGACCGTTTATTAGCCAAAGTCCGCAATCAATTACGCCGCGATTTCGGCTTCCCGCCAGCACCCCAATCCGCCAAAGCCAAACCCAGCAAATTCGGCATCCTCGCCGTCTATTCTGACGAAGCCACACAATCCCCCAACCAAGCGTGTGCCACCGCACAAGAAACCAACAACTCCCCAGCCCTCACCGGCCTCAACTGTGCCGGCTATGGCTCCTCCGTCTGCGTCACCGCCCCCTTCGGCTTCCTCGCCGCCGCGCAAGCAATTCAATTGGTATTAGCCTAGCTGGTTTAGTGAAATTATCTATTCATTTATCTATTCAGATATCTATTCATTTTTACCTTAAAAGCATAGTCTTTTATTTGCATTAAGGCTGCTAGTAATACACAAGATAGCCCTAGATGAGCGGTTTTAATCGCCATAATTGATGTGCTAAATATTATTATAAATACCTGTTTTTAATTATAAAAAATGCATTATAAAGATATCTAAAGAAATTTTATCGTGCGTAATTGAAATTTTTTCTAGTATACTAGGCAGTGTTGGTGATAAATTAATTATCTATTCACTTATCTATTCATAAATCTATTCATTTTATGCCAAAGAACCATAGCAAACTGCAAGCATTATTGAAATCTTCCAGCATGACTGGCAAGCAATTGGCCGTTAATTTAGCGATTAGCCAACCAAGCTTGTCGCGTCTTTTGGCTGAGATGACAGAGGATGTCCTTAGAGTTGGTGCGGCTGCTTCTACCAAATACCTGCTCAGAAATCGTTTGCAGCAGTTCAATGAGATACCGGTTTATCGGGTGAATACACAAGGAAAGATAAGTTTGTATGGCACTTTGTACGCGGTATATCCGAGTGGCTATGTGATGATGCAAAGCGATGCAAACAATACGCTATATCATGGGATTCCTTGGTGGTTATTGGATATGCGTCCGCAAGGTTATCTTGGCAGGTTATTTGCCGCCGCCCATGCTGATGAATTAGGGCTTACAGAAAATATTCAGGCTTGGTCAGATAACGATATTTTTAACGCACTCATCCACTACGGCGATGACTTTGCCGGCAATTGGATAGTCGGCGAGCCCGCCAAACAACGCTTCTTGTCCGCGCCTGCAGCGAGGCCGATAGGTCTATCTGAACGCGCGCAGGCGTATGCCAAACTCGCTGAGCAATCGCTAAAAGGCGCAGATTTCGGCTCCTCTGCCGGCGGTGAGCAAGCGAAATTCTTGACCTATGTGGAAACGCAAGATGATGCAAAACATGTCGCAGCAAAACATGTATTAGTGAAATTTACCTCGCCAGAATCACACCCAATATCCCAACGCTGGCGTGACCTGTTATTGGCAGAACATTGGGCTTTACAAACCTTAGCAGAATATGATTTTCCAGCGCCACCATCAGAGATTATCGATATTGGTCAGCAAAGATTCTTTCAAGTCGAACGCTTCGATCGCGTTGGCGCTCTGGGTCGCAAAGCACTAATCTCACTACAAGCCCTAGACGCCGAATTCGTTGGTAAAGGCGATGGCGCTTGGCATGTAATCAGTCAATCACTGCTCGCGCAAAAAATCATCACCGCACAAGCCCATCATCAAATCACTCTGCTGTACGCTTTCGGCAAACTCATCGCCAATACCGATATGCACCTCGCCAATATCTCCCTACAAAGCGATCACGGCATCCCCTACCAAATCGCCCCCGCCTACGACATGCTCCCCATGCTATTCGCCCCCCGCACCGGCGGCTCCTTGCAATACCAACTCCCGGAAATAAAGTTACCCACCGACATTCCTCACACCATCTGGCAACAAGCAGCTGCAATGGCAAAAGCCTATATCAATCATCTAACCACAGATCAGCGTTTCAGCCTCGAATTTCAGCCATGCTTAAATGATTTGAATGCTTATATCGAGGGGTATTTAACTAGGATTGAGAGGTTGGGGTAGGGGGCTTAGGATACAAACCTAGGTTAGCTTTAAAGAAAATATATAACTTCCAGCACCTTTGTAAGTATTCATCGCTTTCATAAGACTACCTATCGCATCGAAACAATAACTTTTTGATTTTGGTAAGTTAAGTTTTTTTTTGGCTCGAAGAATAGAAAATTTATCACCACTTTTTTTGAATATACCCCCTTGTTTTTCTAAGAAATCTTTGTCAGCGGTGCAAATTAAATATCTTGAGGCAATAGTTTTATTTATTTTTTCTAACTTAATCAAATCTTTCTTAATTGCTTCAGAACCAACTTCATGCTTTTTAATCTCTATTACAGCAAATGGGAAGGATAAATCAGCCTCTGAGTTTATTTTCTTTGCAATCACAATATCGGCTCTAAAAGTATTTTTTGTACCATTAATTTTGCCGTAAGTTATCTCATCGAAAATATCATAACCACTCAAAGCTTTATAACGGTTCAATCTTGATTTCAATATTTGATACAACTCAAATTGAATTACAAGTTCTCTAGGTGTCTTTGACCAGTAACCCTGCTGATATTCAAGCCAATGGGCAAGATACTTCGCTGAATTTTCAATGAAACTTTTAAAGATATCGTCAGACATTGCTTTAAAACCTTAGAGAGAAATATAAATTTGGCTAATAAAACTGGAATGAAAATAAGTAGAATTATTTAAACTTATAAAGTAAGTATTTCATCAAATTTACGTCTAAACATTAGTGGATTAACTATCCCTGGAATAGGCTCTCTCGTTCCTCCAGTGCCTACAATTTCCAAATCACCATAGTTAAAAATCCGAGCAGTGATGCCTTGCTGTACCCGAATACTTTCTACCTTGCTTAGATTTAATTCAATGGTGTGCCGGCGAATAAAGCCAAATTTAGCGACGATTCTTTTGTTGGTAATCACCAGTTCAGTGGAGTATTTGGTGATGAAAGGTGCAGCAAATATTATTAATCCAGTGAATACAAGCACTCCAAATAAAGAGCTTGTTGAAAGATATACAAGGCCTGAAAAAAATAATACGGCGCCGATAAACAGTCTGAACAGATAGGGGATGAGTGAAACCTCAGCAGCATAAAAAACTTTTTCATCTTTACCCAAGACAGATTCTACGTAACTCATGCTATTTTCCTTTCAGTGATTACTCAAAAGCCAAATCATCAGCGACTATATTTAATTCATTCATTTCTTCATTGGATTTAGGAAATGCAGGTCTCACAGAACGCGATTTAAAATGGCTTGCTTTTACTCTAGGCTCAGCTAAAGAAATCATAGACTCTTTGATAAATCCTATTGGAAGGTCTGGGTTGTCCAAAGCTGCTTTACCCACTTTCGCCCAGAACCCAATTTGACGAGCAACGCTTTGATGTTCAATTTTCGCCTGCTTTTGAGCAGCGATATAAAGCGGCTCTTCAATAATTATTAGTTTTCTCATAATTGGCTTATTTATTTAATTGAGTTTTTAAGTAAATAGTTAAAAGGGGTGACCTTTGTTAACTAACTCTTTTAAAAGTTTACTGCTAATAAATCTTCTTTTTGCTGAGAAAGATAATTCCCAGTCATGGGAATATAGTCCCTCAAAATTCTTATGACTAATAGATTGTGTAATCACGTTATGCGTGTAGCTCGTCTGGCAAAAAGGAATTAATTGTACAAGAGGGGTCGCTTTTGGAATCTTTCTTTGTTACATGACAAAGCAATTAATATTGGCCCAGTATAGCCGACTGGGTAAATATTTGAAGGTATTGAGGTATCACTACAATCAGATTCTAGGGTGTCGAATTTGATTGACAAAATAGGCACATTCAAATTAACGAATGAATAACCTGTGTCGATCCTTGCATATAATGTTTCACTATTAGAATCACCAATTACTCCTGGTGACATGAAGTACTTGTTGTCGTTTGATTTATAGCAATCGACATAAAAATCCTTTTTTGATAAGAAATTTACATCGATGGGAGACCCAAGAACCCAGCCTAGTTTATAAAAGTCTCTTATGGCAGGACAAAACTCGGGTCTAATTCCTTTTATCCCTTTGAGTTTACTCAGAAAGAAATCGTAAGTCGGAGATAAAGAATCATTTCCATATCTTTTGTAAAAGTCAACAGATGTCATGATTTAGCTGCCTTAAATAGCCATCTTGCAATACTTTTGCTAATTTCAAGGCCTGTTAAATCCTCAATCCAAAGCCATTGGCCTTGTGGATTAACTTCTAGGAAATAAAATTCTCCTGAAGTCGTTTTTATTAAATCATAAGCACCATAAACTAAATCTAAATGACGATTCATTTTTATTAGTTTCTCTTGGATTGTAATAGGCAAATCAAATGAACAGAATGGGGTATTTGCCCAATCGTAATGTCGCCAATCAACCTTTGCGTCTTCTGAAGCTTTTTTTGTATCAATCGAGGCTGTAAAAACTTTTTCATCAATTACAGTTATTCGCATCTCGAGATCTTTATCAAGAAAATTTTGCAAAATTACAGGGCACATTCTTAGGCTAGTTAACTCATCCTTTGGCCGTGATTTAAATAAAGAAGTGTAATGAGCATATGTCCCCTTTTCAGCTAGATTCAAATGTATTGCCTCGAGGGCTTTAATACAGATTTTATTGTTTTTATTAATTGCCAAATATCTATCTGCAATTAGCTCACTTCCTCCTTGAAAAGTTTCAGGAATTAATAAGCCGAAACTCTTTGCTACCTCTGCTTGGATTAGTTTTGAATTGGCTATCCAATTCGACTGTAGCTTATTCATTGAGGGCACACTCTCACTTATATATTTCAAAATAGAATTAACATGTATTGTCTTTTGAATGTTTATGTAACTTGAATCAGGTGAAAAATTTTTATCATTGCTGTTATAGGAAAACTCACATCTATTCCAAAAGGCACCAATTTCATTTAGTTCATAAACATTATTTTCCATCTCAAGATATATATTAAATTTATTTGGGGAACTTAATGAACTAAAAACCCATTTAGTTCCATAGTTTTCTCTTTCAAGCACAATCAAGTCCTCACCCATATTCTGCAAATTGTTTCTGACAGCACTGGTATGAAAGTCTTTTTCGCAAGTAATAGAAATAATTTTTTTCATAGGCTAATAAAAATTATGGGGCTAAATGCCCCATAATTTTGTTAATAATATCCAATTTTTAATGGTTTTCTCCATGATCCATCTGATTAGAGTATGTGTTTCTGCTAGTTGTGCTGCTACCAGATGCCTCAATAAATTTACGATCTAAGTCTGATAAGTCAGTTATTGCAGGGGTCCAATTCCATTTCTCTACCGGTATATGTTCATAATTTTTGAAGTCTACGCGTTTTAAATTTTCTAGAGCAATCATATAAGTTTCCTTTCAAAGTTTAAGAGAATTTGCGGACTTTAATCGCCAAATGATTATAGACAAATGAATTTACAAAAACAATAACAATACAAAAAAATAACAATTAGTTTAGGTAGTTGGTCAAGTTGTTAGACACTAATCTAATTTTTAGTCATACGAAAAAATACAGCCAAAAATTTTCCTTACCCCCCTCTTGAATTCCCACTTTTCACCCCTATCTAGCTTTTTGTTGAACATCTAACACCGTTAAATTTCATGTAAAGAAAGGCGACCATGGCGAAAACTGCAACAAAAAAACAGACCTTGGGGTTTCAGGCTGAAGTCAAACAACTGTTACACCTGATGATTCATTCCTTGTATAGCAACAAAGAGATTGTGTTGCGGGAGTTGATTTCTAATGCTTCTGATGCGGCGGATAAGTTGCGATTTGAGGCTTTATCTAATAATGCCCTGTATGCGGGGGATAGTGATTTGAAGATACGTGTTAGCTTTGATAAGGCGGCGCGTACTCTGACGATTAGCGATAACGGCATAGGGATGAGTCGGCAAGAGGTGATTGATAATATCGGCACGATTGCTAAATCGGGGACTAAAGAGTTTTTTAATGCTTTGACGGGTGATCAGGCCAAAGATGCGCATTTGATTGGGCAGTTTGGCGTGGGCTTTTATTCGGCATTTATTATCGCCGATCAAGTGACACTAACCACGCTCAGAGCGGGGGAAAGCGAGGCGGTGACATGGCAGTCTAGTGGCGAGGGGGAGTTCACCATTGCGCCAGCGGATAAGGCTAGCCGTGGTGCGGACATTGTGTTGCATCTGCGTGAGGGCGAAGATGAGTTTCTTAACGACTGGAAGTTGAAGTCGATTATTCGTAAATACTCCGACCATATTACTTTGCCGATTGTGATGAAAAAATCGGAATGGAAAGATGGCGAGCAAGTGCCTACCGATGAAGATGAAACAGTGAATCAGGCTTCGGCATTGTGGGCACGCGCTAAGTCTGAGATTACTGATGATGAATATCAGGCTTTTTATCAGCATGTTTCGCATGATTTTGAAGCGCCTTTGTGCTGGACGCACAACCGTGTGGAAGGCAATCAGGAATATATTTCCTTGCTATATATCCCCGCTAAAGCGCCGTTTGATATCTATGAGCGTGAGCGCAGTCATGGCATTAAGCTGTATGTGAAGCGTATTTTTATTATGGAAGATACCGAGAAATTGATGCCGCAATATCTGCGCTTTGTGCGTGGCGTCATCGATTCAGCGGATCTGCCATTAAATGTCTCGCGTGAGATTTTGCAGTCCTCACGCGATATCGACACCATACGCGCGGCGTCGGTGAAAAAGGTATTAGGCTTGTTAGAAGAAATGGCCGAGCAGAAACCTGAGCAATATCAAGCGTTTTGGAATGAGTTTGGTCGTGTGCTGAAAGAAGGGCCTGTGGAAGATATGGCCAATCGTGAGCGTATCGCTAGCTTGTTGCGTTTTGCTTCAACCCACGCCGATAGCGACGCGCAAGTAGTCAGCTTGAAAGACTATGTGAGCCGCATGAAGAGTGCTCAGCAGGCGATTTATTACATCACTGCAGATAGCTTTGCTGCGGCACAGCACAGCCCGCATTTGGAAATTTTCCGTAAAAAAGGCATAGAGGTATTGCTGCTATCCGACCGCGTGGACGAGTGGATGTTGGGCGGCCTGAACGAATTTGAAGGCAAGAAATTGCAGTCGATTGCCAAAGGCGATTTAGATTTAGGCGATTTAGAAGACGAGCAAGAGAAACAGGCCAAGAAGCAAGTGGAAGAAAGCAGCAAGGCCTTGCTAGACAAAATGCAGGAGAGCTTGGGCGAGCGCGTGAAAGAAGTGCGTGTGACGCATAGATTGACCGATTCGCCAGCTTGTTTGGTGGCCGGTGAGCATGATATGTCGGGCAATTTGGCGCGTATGCTAAAAGCCGCTGGGCACAAGACTGCGGATAGCAAGCCGATTCTAGAAATCAATCCGCAACACGCCTTGATACAGCGTTTGCAGGGCGAAGCTGACGCTACGAAGTTTGCCGACCTTGCGCAATTATTATTTGAGCAGGCTTTAATCGCTGAGGGCGGTCAGTTAGAGGACCCCGCCAGCTTTGTCAAACGCTTAAATAGTTTGTTGGTGGGCTAGGCCTAATCCATATGCTGGCTTAGACCCTAAGTGACTAAGCCAAAGCCAGCGCAACACTTAACTCAAATATTGAACCCCCGTTTTCCCCGCCTAGTGCGGGGATTTTTTTTGGTCTAATGTTTACTTAGCATCACTATGCTTATTTAAAACAGGTAAAATTAGCTCCGGCATTTGCCAGAAATGAAAATTCTAAAATTCAAACAAAACAACTTATCAAACACTAGCAATTCCTCAACCACTAGATAGTAAAGAAACTCGTTATGCCTAAAACTGAAGCCAAAAAATCCACCACAAAAACTGCCCCCAAAGCCACTACCAAAGCGGCTAGCAAAGCAAGCTCGGCGAGCACCAGCAAAGTGCTTGGCAAAACCTCTAGCGCAGCCAAAAGCAGCGCCAAAAAACCTGCCGATAGCAAGCCGCTAAGCCGTAGCGCTTTGATTACCGGTCAAGTGCCTATGCACGAGGCTTTGCAAAACCATTTGCTGTATAGCGTGTTTAAAACCGAAGCAGCCTCTACACCGCGCGACTGGTATGCCACCACCGCTTATAGCGTGCGCGACCATGTGATAGAGCGTTGGTTGAATACGGTAGAGAAATATGCCGCACAGGATCCTAAGCGGGTGTATTACCTTTCTTTGGAATTTTTGATTGGTCGTATGTTGAGCAACGCTGCCCTAAATTTGGGCATTGCTGATGAGGTGAAACAAGGCCTACAAACCTTGGGGCATCGTATGGAAGAAGTGGTGGAATGGGAAAATGACGCCGCTTTAGGCAATGGCGGTCTAGGTCGCTTAGCCGCTTGCTTCTTGGATTCTATGGCGACCATGGATATCGCAGGGATAGGCTATGGCATACGTTATGAATACGGCATGTTCCGGCAAGAAATTGCCAACAGGCAGCAAATTGAGAATCCTGATAATTGGCTGCGTTACGGCAATATTTGGGAATTCCAACGCCCCGAAGTGACCTATCCAGTACACTTCTTTGGCCATGTGATTGATTTTGCAACTGAGTCGGGCACACAACACCAATGGGTAGAAACCGAGTCTGTGGTGGCCATGGCGTATGATGTGCCGATTCCCGGCTATGCTACGGAGACGGTGAATAATCTTAGACTGTGGTCAGCCAAAGCGACCAAAGAATTTGATTTGCGTTTGTTTAACGAGGGCAACTACGAGCAGTCGGTGGAAAGTCGAAATAGCTCTGAAAATATCTCTAAAGTGCTATACCCCAACGACGCTTCCGCTTCAGGCCGCGAGTTGCGCTTAAAGCAACAATACTTTTTCGTTTCGGCTTCGATACAGGATATCTTGCATCGCTTTTTGGCCAAGCACGACAACTGGGACTATCTGCCAGAAAAAATTGCCATACAGTTAAACGACACTCACCCCGCCATTGCGGTGGCAGAGTTGATGCACCAATTGGTCGATGTGCGTGGTTTGCAATGGTCTTACGCTTGGCAGTTATGCGGAAAAATTTTTGCTTATACCAACCATACGCTGATGCCAGAAGCGCTTGAGACTTGGCAGTTGGATATGTTTGGACGCTTGTTACCCAGACATTTGCAAATCATCTATCGCATCAACCATGAGTTTTTAAGCATGGTGAATCATCACTTCCCCGGCGATACAGAGTTATTGACGCGCGTGTCGATTATTGATGAATCGCACGGCAGACGGGTGCGTATGGCCCATTTGGCGGTGGTGGGCAGCCATACCGTGAATGGTGTGGCGGCTTTGCATAGCGAGTTGTTAAAGAGCACTTTATTTGCTGACTTCAATCGCATTTATCCACAAAAATTTATCAATATCACCAATGGCATCACGCCACGGCGCTGGTTAAATCAATGCAACCCTGAATTGACCGCCTTGATACGCAAGGCAGTGGGCGATGGCTTCCAGCGCAATTTAAGCCAATTAAGCTTGCTGCAACCGCTGGCGGAAGATGCCGATTTCCGAGCTGCTTTTAGAGCCGTTAAACGCGCCAATAAACAAAGATTAGCCAGCAAAATCGCCAGCCTGACCGGTGTGCAAGTCAATCCCGACTCTATGTTTGATGTGCAGATTAAGCGCATACACGAATACAAACGGCAACTGCTCAATGTATTGCATGTGATTACCTTATATAACCGCATCCGCCGTGGCGAAGCGGGCGATGCGCCAGCGCGTACAGTGATTTTTGGTGGTAAAGCCGCGCCCGGTTATTGGCTGGCTAAGCTAATTATTCGTTTGATTAATGATGTGGCTGCCATCGTCAACGAAGACGAGGCCGTGGCAGGGCGTTTAAAAGTAGTGTTCTATCCCAACTACGAAGTCTCGGCAGCGGAATATTTATTCCCCGCCAGCGATTTATCCGAGCAGATTTCCACCGCCGGCACCGAGGCCTCAGGCACAGGCAATATGAAAATGGCCTTGAATGGCGCGCTCACCATAGGCACGCTAGATGGCGCCAATGTGGAAATTCTAGAAGAAGTGGGTGCTGAGAATATCTTTATCTTTGGCCTGACCACCGAACAAGTGGCACAAACCAAAGCGCAGGACTATAACCCTTGGGATTATTACAATAGCAACGCAGAATTGCGCGAAGTGTTGGATATGATAGGCAACGGCTTTTTCTCGGTAGAAGAACCGCATCGCTATCAAGCCATTATTGACACGCTATTGCACAAGGGCGACCAATACTTGTTATTGGCCGATTATGCTTCTTATGTGGCTACCCAAACGCAGGTCGGCGCATTGTTTAATCAGCCTGAACTGTGGTCGCGTATGGCGATTTTGAATGTGGCTAGGATAGGCAAATTTTCTAGCGATAGAACCATTGCTGAATACGCCAATAAAATTTGGCAAGTGGACAGCACTAAGGGTTAAAATGCCCGCATGACTTCCGGCAAATTCAACAAAACTGGTATTTTATTGGCGCTGTGGCTCAGCGCCTTGCTGCTATCCACCGCTTCCCTTGCACAAGTGCTGACTGGGGACGTGGTGGCGGTGGCAGATGGCGATACGCTGACCTTGTTAGATGCTGATTTAAACCAATTTAAGATACGTTTGGCGGGCATAGACGCGCCTGAGAAATCGCAGCCGTTTGGCCAAGTGGCCAAGCAAAAGTTGGCCAAACTTTGCTATGACAAGCCAGCGCAAGTGGTGGTGGTGACCATAGATAAATATAAGCGCGTGGTGGGCGATGTGACTTGTGATGAGGTGCACGCCAATGCGGAAATGGTGAAAAGTGGGCTGGCATGGGTATATAGACAGTATGCGAAGAATTTTGAATATTTGTTCCCCTTAGAAGCCGCAGCCCGCGAGGCGCGCATGGGGTTATGGCTAGACCCACGCCCAACCCCACCTTGGCAATGGCGGCGCAATAATTTAACGGTATTTCATTAGCCTCTAGGCGCTTTTTTTAAAGCGCTATTTTTTTGGTCAAGCTGGTTTTAGCCAAGCTAGTTTTGCTAGCCCAGTTTTACTAACCCAGTTTTAATAAACCTTTGAATAGCCTAATTTGCTAACCCAGTATGGAATGGTTGATTTGAATCTATGCGCTTGATTGTCGATATTGCCCAACAAAGCTTAACCCTGTTGCAACAGCAACAAGTGCTGGCGCAATACGCGATTTCCACCGCTAGCAAGGGCGCTGGGCAATTAAAAAACAGCGCTTGCACACCGCTAGGAGAACATATTATTCGCGCCAAGATAGGCGCCCATGCGCCGCTCAATGCGGTATTCGTCGGGCGTCGCTGGACCGGTGAAATTTTCTCTGCCGAGTTGCAACAAGCGCAGCCGCAACGCGATTGGATTTTGACCCGCATCTTGTGGTTATCCGGCACGCAAGTGGGTGTCAATCGCTTGGGGCAGGTGGATACTATGCAGCGCTATATCTATATTCACGGCACGCCAGATAGCGAGCCTATGGGGGTGCCGCGCTCACATGGCTGCATCCGTATGCGTAACCAAGATGTGATGCAATTATTTGACTTGGTGCCAGTCGGCACGCCAGTCAATATCCTCGCCAGCAGCTGATGCTAGTCAAACTCTTATCAACCTTGTGGGTCATCTTAGGCGTCTTGCTGCTGACCTTTGTGTTATTGCACGTATTGCCCGGCGACCCGATTATGGTGATGTTGGGCGAGAGCGCTAGCGCTGCCGATCAAGCCGCTTTGCGTCAGCAGCTAGGCTTGGATTTATCGTTAAGCCAACAATGGCTGCACTATGTGAATAAGCTGTTGCACTGGGATTGGGGACATTCTTTGTTTAGCCAGCAAGCGGTCAGTGAATTGATTGCCCAGCGCTGGTGGGCTACCGCTAAGCTGGCGTTATTGGCTTTATTCATCGGCGTTAGTATAGGCATTCCTTTGGGCATCGTGGCCGCCATCAAGCGCCATCAAGCGGATTGTGATGGTGGCAGCGCATGGCAAGACGATTGCGCCAATGTATTTAGCCTAAGCATTTCCGCCTTGCCGCATTTCTGCTTAGGGCCTTTGCTGATGATGGTGTTTGCGCTATGGCTAGGTTGGTTGCCAGTCAGTGGTATGCAGGGCGCAGCGAGTATTGTATTGCCTGCCATGACCTTGGGCTTTGGTTTAGCCGCCATACTGACCCGCATGACGCGCGCTAGTATGTTAGAGATTTTGCAGCAAGACTTTATCCGCACCGCGCGCGCCAAGGGCTTGCCAGAGTCGCAAGTGATTTTGCGCCATGCTTTAAAAGCGGCCGCCTTGCCGATAGTGACCATCGTGGGTTTGCAGATGGGCAGCCTATTAGCCGGCGCGGTGATTACTGAAACAGTATTCGCATGGGACGGCATAGGGCGCTTGTTAGTGGACGCCATAGAAAAACGTGATTACCCAGTCACCCAAGCCTGCGTCATGGTCATCGCGTTAAGCTATGTGGCGATTAATGGCTTGACCGAGCTGCTGTATAGCCGCATAGACCCGCGTCTCAGGCGCTCTGCATAAGGCTTGCGGCTATGGGAAGTAATCGCTGTGAAAGATGAGGATACATTGTTGCCAACTAAGCTAACACAATACATGCCGTCGGCGTATGGCCGCAGCGCAGTGCTATTGCCCTTGCTGGTCTTGTTGGCTTGGCTGTTAGCGGCCTTGATTGCCACTGGCATGGCGCTGCCAGAGGTGGACCTGCGGTATATTCTGCATGCGCCTGATGCGCACAGTTGGCTGGGTTATGACGATGTGGGCAGGCAAATCTTGCCGCGCTTGTTGAAAGGCGCGCAAGTATCGCTCAGTGTGGCCGTGTTGGTTTCCTTATTCAGCGCCTTGATAGGGATCAGTTTAGGCTTGTGGGCGGGCTATCGTGGCGGTTGGTGGGATAGTGCTTTAATGCGTATCAGCGATGTATTTTTGGCCTTTCCGGGCATTTTGTTGGCTTTGGCTTTTGCCGCCGTGCTAGGCCCTGGTCTGGTGAATATTATTATCGCGCTCAGCCTAACCGCTTGGGTGAGTTATGCCAGATTGGCGCGCATACAAACCCAGTCCTTAATGCAGCAGCAATATGTATTAGCCGCCCAGTCCTTGGGCGCCAGCCATCTGCGTATTATTCTGCACCATATCCTGCCTATGCTGAGCGCGCCCTTATTGGTCGAGGCGACTTATAGCATGGCCAGTTTAGTGATCGCTGAAGCCAGCTTGTCTTTTCTGGGCTTGGGGGTACAAGTGCCCAATCCCTCATGGGGCGCCATGTTGCGCGATGCGGTGCGCTATATGTTGGTGGCGCCGCACTATTTGCTAGTGGTGGGGTTAAGCTTGATGTCTTTGGTATTGGCAGTAAATCGTTTGGGCGATGAATTGCGCCAGCAATTTGATGTGAGGGGGAATACATGAGTCTAGGGCCGGTGATGATAGATGTGGTGGGCTTAGAGCTAAGCGCAGAGGATAAACGGCGGCTGCAAAATCCTTTGGTCGGTGGGGTGATTTTATTTAGCCGCAATTTCCAATCGCCTGCGCAATTAATCCAACTTACGCAACAAATTCGCGCCTTGCGCAGCCCGCCGATACTGATTGCAGTGGACCACGAGGGTGGCCGCGTGCAACGCTTTCGCGAGGGCTTTACTGCTATCCCTGCGATGCGTGAATTTGGCAAGATTTGGGATATCAATCGCAAACGCGCCAAACATTTGGCGCAATTGGCCGGCTGGGTGCTGGCCGCTGAGTTGCGCGCGCATGGCGTAGATTTTAGTTTTACCCCAGTGTTGGATATGGACTATGGCGATAGCTTGGTCATCGGCAATCGCGCTTTTCATCGCGACCCCGTGGCCATTCATGAATTGGCTTATGCCTTGATGCTAGGGATGCGCCAAGCCGGTATGCAAGCGGTGGGCAAGCATTTCCCTGGGCATGGCTTTGTGCGCGCCGATTCGCATGTGGATATCCCGATTGATGAGCGCAGTTTTGATGCCATCGCGCAAAACGATATGCAAACTTTTCGTATGCTGATAGACGATGGGCTGCCTGCGATTATGCCGGCGCACGTGATTTACCCCAAAGTAGATAGCCAGCCAGCCGGTTTTTCTAAGCTATGGTTACAAAAAGTGTTGCGAGAGCGTTTGGCTTTCGATGGGGTGATTTTTAGTGATGATTTATCTATGCAAGGCGCCACTGTGGCAGGCGGGGTTACCGAGCGCGCCATGGCGGCCTTGCAAGCCGGTTGCGATATGGTGTTGTTGTGCAACCAACCAGCGCTGGCAGATGAGTTGCTGGCTAATTTGGCCATTCATATCAATCCGGTCAGCATGGCACGCTTAGTCAGAATGCATGGCGCAGCGCACCCGTTGAGTATGTTGCAGTTGCGCGAGAGCGCCGAGTATGTGGCAGCAATTCAACAGTTGGGCTTGGTGGGTAAACAAGATTTAGATTTGTTTGCCGATGCATAAATAGCCTACAATCGCCCTTGAAACTAAGTCACAAAGCCGCTATCTTAAGTAGTGTTGTTGTTCAACTCTTTGAAGGAAGTTAACCATGTCAGATAACATTCAAGTTCTATCTCGTGAAGCCAGTGCCAATGTGGCACAAAACCGTGTGCTAAGAAACACTTACGCGCTACTCGGTTTAAGCCTAATCCCCACCACCATAGGTGCGGTGATGGGCATGCAAATGAATTTTTCTTTTATGGCGCAGCACCCGATTATTTTTATGCTAGGCTTTTTCGCCGTGATGTTCGTCATTTTCCAAGCCATCGCTGCCAACCAA
>CAYNLW010000009.1:0-40563 GCA_964398195.1 uncultured Methylophilaceae bacterium
CCCTTTGCGGAGGGGCTGGCACGTATGTGCCCGGGGTGGTCGCGCCGACAGGCGCATAAAACAAACAAGCGGCTTGCGCCGCAACCACCCCCACGCGACAAGCGCGTTCCCCTCCGCAGAGTGGAATTAAAACCAAAAGCCCCAGCACCGTCATACTGCGCGCAGTCGCCCCCAATTCCCCTCTACGGAGGGGCTGGCACGTATGTGCCCGGGGTGGTCGCGCCGACAGGCGCCTAAAAAAAATAAGCGGCTAACGCCGCAACCACCCCCACGCGACAAGCGCGCTCCCCTCCGCAGAGTGGAATTAAAACCAAAAGCCCCAACCCCGTCATACTGCGCGCAGTCGCAGAATCCAGGACAAAACCAATAAGGTATTTTTTCCTTATTTAATGCCAACGCCACTAGATACCAACTTTCGTCGGTATGACGAATAGGTAAAAAACCGCTTATCAACATTGGAGCTTTCGTAATCGTTGGTTTTGGTTTAATCTTGCGGACACTGCCTATTGATTCAAGTCGTTTGCAGTTGTTTTAGTTTCTGAAAGTTCTAAGGGTATACGCAATAATTCTCAAAATAATCTAGGAGAGTAACAATGTCACAGAGTCTTTTACTTGCTCTTGGCTGTGCAGTTTTAGCCTTGCTTTATGGAGCACTTACCATTAAATGGGTTTTATCACAGGCGACCGGTAATGAGCGTATGCGCGAAATTGCCTTGGCCATTCAACAGGGCGCTTCGGCGTATTTGAACCGTCAATATCGCACCATTGCAGTCGTAGGGGTGGTACTGTTTGTGGCGATTTGGTTTGGTTTGCAACAGCCTATGACCGCAGTTGGCTTTTTAGTTGGTGCGGTGTTGTCCGGCGCGGCGGGATATATCGGTATGAATATTTCCGTGCGTTCCAATCTGCGGACTGCGCAGGCTGCCCACAACGGCATTAATGCTGCTTTGCAAGTGGCGTTCCGTGGGGGTGCTATCACCGGTATGTTGGTGGTGGGCTTGGGCTTGCTGGGGGTTGCTGGTTTTTACGCATTCTTGCAAACGCAAACCGCTGCCGGTTCTGCGGTAGATACTAGCTCGCTGATAGGCTTCGCGTTTGGTAGCTCGTTGATTTCCATTTTCGCGCGTTTGGGCGGTGGTATCTTTACTAAGGGTGCTGACGTGGGCGCTGACTTGGTGGGTAAAGTGGAAGCGGGTATTCCTGAAGATGACCCACGCAACCCAGCGGTGATTGCCGATAACGTAGGTGACAATGTGGGCGACTGTGCTGGTATGGCGGCCGACTTGTTTGAAACCTATGCGGTGACCATTATCGCCACTATGGTATTGGGCGCTTTGTTGATTCCTAACAATGAGAATGTGTTGCTGTATCCCTTGGTGCTGGGTGGTGTTTCCATCGTGGCCTCGGTGATTAGTACTTTCTTTGTTAGCGTGAAAGAAGGCGGTCGTGTGATGAATGCCTTGTATCGCGGCTTAATCGTGGCTGGTGTGTTGTCAGCCATCGCTTTCTACTATGTCACCATGGATATGATGTCTGGGCTGACCATAGATGGCGCTGAAGTTTCTGCCATGAATATCTTCTATGCTTCCTTAGTGGGTCTGGCTGTTACCGCCGCGATGGTGGTGATTACCGAGTACTACACGGCTACCGAATATGCGCCAGTGCGCCATATTGCGCAGTCATGTACTACCGGCCATGCCACCAATATGATTGCTGGTTTGGGGGTTTCTATGAAATCTACCGCCGCGCCAGTATTGGTAATCTGCTTGGGTATTTGGGGTTCGTTCACTTTGGCTGGTTTGTATGGTATCGCTGTAGCGGCTACCGCTATGCTTTCTATGGCAGGGATTATCGTGGCTTTAGATGCTTATGGCCCGATTACTGATAATGCTGGTGGTATCGCTGAAATGGCGCAGTTGCCAGCTAAAATCCGTAATATCACCGATCCTTTAGACGCGGTGGGTAACACCACCAAAGCGGTTACCAAAGGTTATGCCATTGGTTCAGCTGGCTTGGCAGCGATTGTGCTGTTTGCCGACTTTACCCATAACTTGGGTCATTACAACATCACCGCAGACTTCAGCTTATCCAATTACAAAGTCATTATCGGCTTGTTTATCGGCGGCATGATTCCTTACTTATTCGGCGCCATGGCGATGGAAGCGGTAGGTCGTGCAGCGTCTGCTGTGGTGGTGGAAGTGCGTCGTCAGTTCAAGGAAATCAAAGGCATTATGACTGGCAAAGAGAAGCCTGATTATTCTCGCGCAGTGGATATGCTGACAGTGGCGGCCATTAAAGAAATGATCGTGCCTTCATTGCTTCCTGTGGTGGTGCCTATCTTGGTAGGTAAATTCCTCGGTGCAGAAGCGCTAGGTGGTTTACTCATCGGCACTATCGTTACCGGTCTATTCGTCGCTATTTCCATGACCACCGGCGGTGGCGCTTGGGATAACGCGAAGAAATATATCGAAGATGGTAATTTCGGCGGCAAAGGTTCCGAAGCCCACAAAGCTGCGGTAACCGGCGATACAGTAGGTGACCCCTACAAGGACACCGCAGGCCCCGCAGTTAATCCATTGATTAAAATTATCAATATCGTGGCATTGTTAATTATCCCAATGCTATAAACCATATCTGATCAATTTAATCCTTTTAAAGCCCACCTTTTGGTGGGCTTTATTTTTGCCATATTTAGTATTTATGTGAATGATAATAAACAAATTTTTTTACAAAACGGGGGATTTTCTATTGAGCGATATTGATGACTATATTACAATTTAACTCATGTCAAAAAATACCTTATCTATCCTAACCAGTAGCAAACTAAGCGACCAAGCTAGCGACCAAAAAGTTAGCAAAGGTGGTCAGGCGAATATTGCCGATCGTTTTGTCTTGGCGCCCATTCAACTGACCGGTCAGGCCTTGCTTGACGATATGGCAGCATTCGCAAAAGAAATTAATGCTACTCAAGAAAGCTCAAGAAAGTTTCTCATCGAGCTAGGCGTAATGGACGAACAAGGTAATCTCAAAAATCTTTGTAGTTGAATCCGTTGTATCAAAGGCTATTTCAAGCCGATTAAATCGTTATAACAAGTCAATTTATTTTTTCGCTTTGGCCAGTAATTGTTGGATTTGTTGCGCCAGCGGGGTGTCTTGGCCCTGGGCAAAGCTGGCTAGGCTGGCGGCTGCAGCATTGGGCAGGCTGCGTTGCGGTTTGGGGCGGGGTTTGTTGTTGCCGAGTAATTGTGTGCGTAGGGTGCTGACTGGCAGTTGTTGGGCTTGTAGGGCGCCTACGATATGCGGCATTAGAAATTTAATTTTAGCGGCTACCGCATTATTTGCGACTAGTATGGTCAGACGCTTGTTTTGCAGCGCGCCTGCTTGGCAAAAATCAGCCAGTTCTGCTGGCACCGCTTTGGCCCAAGCTTGTTGGATTTGCTGTTGCGCCTTGGCCGATTGGGTAAGGCTGCGCAGGGCGGGGTCGTTGGCTAAAATGGATTTCAGTTTTTGCATCATATTGGCTTAAGCGTGATTGATGGTTTTGTCTGCTGAGTCATAGGGCTTGTGGTAGAATTTCGCTTTTTTTATGCAAGTGCTTTAGGCGGGCAAGTAAAAGGACTTTTGTCTAACACAGCAGATAGATTACAGGTTTTTGCTATCAGTTTTTGCAAGCCCAGTCGTTTATCAAGCCAGTTCAACATGCTGAAATTTTACCTTGTCAGTATTTTACGCTGTAAGCCTGAATTTCTTTAACCTTAATTTTGTTTGGCGAGTAGTGGGCTAACTGATGCCCGCGCTAAGCCAGCGCTGGTATTTATTTATGATTGCAAAGTTGTTCAAAAAAATCTTCGGCAGCCGCAACGATAGGCTGATTAAACAATATATGCAGCAGGTGCAACGCATCAATGCCTTAGAGCCAGAAATGCAGGCTTTAAGCGATGAGCAATTGCGGGCCAAGACTGAGCAATTTAAACAGCGCTATCAACAAGGCGAATCACTAGAAAAATTGCTACCAGAAGCGTTTGCCGTGGTGCGTGAGGGTAGCCGTCGGGTGCTGAATATGCGCCATTTTGATGTGCAGTTAATCGGCGGCATGGTGTTGAACGCCAATAAAATCTCGGAAATGCGCACTGGTGAGGGTAAAACCTTGGTGGCCACTTTGGCCGCTTATTTAAATGCCTTGTCTGGCAAAGGCGTGCATGTAGTCACAGTGAATGATTATCTGGCCAGACGTGATGCGGAGTGGATGGGCAAGCTGTATAGCTTTTTAGGCCTGACCGTGGGCATTAATTTATCGCAGATGCCGCATGAAATGAAACAAGCCGCTTACGCTGCCGATATTACCTACGGCACCAATAACGAATTTGGCTTTGATTATCTGCGCGACAATATGGTGTATAGCACCGACCAACGCGTACAACGCGGTCTTAACTTTGCCTTGGTGGACGAAGTGGACTCGATTCTGATTGATGAAGCGCGTACCCCTTTGATTATCTCGGGTCAGGCAGATGACAGCGTGGCTTTATACACGCAAGTCAATCAAATCGCCTTGCAACTGGTGCGTCAAGAGAAAGAAGATGGCGAGGGCGATTATTGGGTAGATGAAAAAGCCTCGCAGGTGATTATGTCTGAGCAAGGCCATGAGCACGCCGAGCAATTAATGGAAAAGTCAGGCTTGCTGGCTGCTGGTTCCAGCTTATATGACGCCGCGAGCATCAGCTTGGTGCATCATTTATACGCTGCTTTGCGTGCCCACTCTTTGTATCATCGTGACCAGCACTATGTGGTGCGTGATGGCGATATCGTTATTGTCGATGAGTTTACTGGCCGTATGATGACTGGCCGCCGCTGGTCAGATGGCTTGCACCAAGCGGTTGAAGCCAAAGAAGGCGTGCCTATCCAAAAAGAAAACCAAACGCTAGCTTCGATTACGTTCCAGAACTATTTCCGTATGTATAGCAAGCTGTGCGGCATGACAGGTACGGCGGATACTGAAGCGTATGAATTTAGCCAAATTTATGGCCTAGAAACGGTGGTTATCCCCACCCATAGAGCTACCCGTCGGGTGGACCATATGGACAAGGTGTATCGCAGCGCGAAAGAGAAATATCAGGCGGTGATAGACGATATCAAAGATTGCCAACAACGCGGTCAGCCTGTGCTAGTGGGTACGACCTCAATTGAAAATTCTGAGCTGATTTCAGCGCTATTAGACAAAGCCAAGTTGTCGCACCAAGTGCTGAATGCTAAACAGCATGAGCGCGAGGCGCATATTATCGAACAGGCTGGCAGACCGGGCATGATTACCATCGCCACCAATATGGCGGGGCGCGGTACCGATATCGTGTTGGGCGGTAATCCTGAGTCTGATTTAAAAGCGGTCGAGCAAGATGGAAAATTGTCGGATAAGCAAAAACAAAGCAAGCTAGCGCAGCTCAAGCAAGAATGGCAGGAGCGCCATGACGCAGTGTTAGCCGCCGGTGGTTTGCATATTATCGGCACTGAGCGACACGAATCTCGCCGTGTGGATAACCAATTGCGCGGTCGTGCAGGGCGCCAAGGGGATAATGGTTCTAGCCGTTTTTATCTGTCTTTAGAAGACCAGCTATTGCGTATTTTTGCCTCTGACCGCGTGGCAGCCATTATGGATCGCTTGAAGATGCCTGAAGGCGAGGCCATTGAGCACCCATGGGTGACACGTGCCATCGAGAATGCGCAACGCAAGGTTGAGGGGCGCAACTTCGATATTCGTAAGCAGTTGCTGGAATACGATGACGTGGCTAATGACCAGCGTAAAGTGATTTACGAGCAACGCAATGAATTGCTTGAGTCCACTGATATCGCTGATACCGTCAAAGTGATGCGCGATGATATTCTGTCGGATTTATTCGCCCTGTATATTCCCCCCGGCAGCGTGGAAGAGCAGTGGCAGGTGAGCGCTTTGGAAAAGGCTTTGCAAGCGGAATTTAACTTGACCATGCCCTTGCAAAAAATGCTAGAAGACAATCCCGATCTGCATGAAGAAACCTTGCGTGAGCGAGTGTTGCAAGCGGCAGATGAGATTTATCAGCTGAAAGAGCAACAGGCCACAGCAGATGTATTGCGTCAGTTTGAGCGCGCGGTGATGCTGCAAAGTTTGGATAATCATTGGCGTGAGCACTTGGCCGCTTTGGACCATCTGCGTCAGGGCATACATTTGCGTTCTTATGCACAGAAAAATCCTAAACAAGAATATAAGCGTGAGGCATTTGAGTTATTCGCCAATTTGCTCAATACCGTGAAGCACGAAGTCACCCAAGTGACTATGCAAGTGCAGGTCAAAAACGAGCAAGATGTACAAGCGGTGGAACAGCCGACTGAGTTAGAAAATGTGCAATATCAGCACACCGATTATGACAATGCCTTGGCCGGCGAAAGCGCTGAATCTGGCCAAGCACCGTTTATGCGCGAGGGTATTAAAGTCGGCAGAAACGATCCTTGCCCATGTGGTTCTGGCAAGAAATTTAAGCAGTGTCACGGCGTATTAAGCTAGTCTGATTTAGGTAATTGAATGCGATGCAATTGAGTTTGAATGAGGTGAACAATGTCTGCACAAAATATTGAAACCCCATGTATCGGGGTGTGTACGGTTGATGATAAAACTGGTTTCTGTATGGGCTGTTTCCGCTCTTTGGAAGAAATCCAAAACTGGTGGGATATGACAGACCAACAGCGTAGCGAGGTGATGCAACAACTAGACCAGCGTATGCAAGAGAATACCGAGTTTTAGCCACCCTAGCGCGTGCTAAAAACTGATGAATAAAAAGCGGCACCGCCGCTTTTTTTCATGCATCAGTTAAAATTGTCGCTGATTTTATTTTTTTCGAGAATCTGTATGCCTGTTAATTTATCTCCCCCACAAGCCCATCAATTGCATCCAGTAGCGGGTGTGCAACTCGGTATCGCTAAAGCGGAAATTCGCAAACCCAATCGCAAAGATATGCTGTTAATGCTGTTAGACGAGGGCGCTCAGGTGGCGGGGGTGTTTACCCAAAATCAATTTTGCGCTGCCCCAGTCAAGCTATGCCAACAACACTTGGCCAGCGGTGCGGCGATACGCGCTTTATTGGTCAACACTGGCAATGCCAATGCCGGTACTGGCGAACAGGGCATGGCAGATGCGCAACGCAGTTGCCAAGCGGTGGCGCAATTATTAAATCTACAAGCCAATCAGGTATTGCCGTTTTCTACTGGGGTGATTTTAGAACCCTTGCCTATGGATAAATTATTGGCCGGTTTGCCAGCCTGTGTGGCGAATTTATCGGCAGATCATTGGTTGGATGCGGCCGAGAGCATTATGACCACGGATATCGTGGCCAAGGCCGCCAGCAAGCAAATTGTCATTGATGGCGTGACGATTACCATGACCGGTATCTCTAAAGGATCGGGCATGATACATCCGAATATGGCCACCATGCTGGCCTATATCGCTACTGACGCCAAGGTTAGCCAGCCAGCCTTGCAGCAGATGTTGCATGTCGCGGTTAATCAATCCTTTAATTGCATTACGGTCGATGGCGATACTTCTACCAATGATTCGCTCATTCTGATTGCTAGTGGCAAGGCGCCACAGCCGCAAATAGAGTTAGCCACGCCGGCATTTGAGGCCTTACAACAAGCGGTATGCGAACTGGCGATTGAATTGGCGCAAGCCATTGTGCGTGATGGTGAGGGCGCCACCAAGCTGATCACCATACAAGTGGAACAAGGACGCGATGTGGCGGAGTGCCGTCAGGTAGCCTATGCCATCGCTAAATCGCCCTTGGTGAAAACCGCGTTTTTCGCATCTGACCCCAATCTTGGGCGGATTTTGGCGGCCATCGGCTATGCCGGTGTGGCGGACTTAAAGGTGGAAGATTTGCAGCTGTATTTAGACCAAGTGCTGGTGGCAGAAAATGGCGGTCGTGCCCCTAGCTACCGCGAGGAACAAGGCGCTGCGGTGATGCAACAAGACGAGATTTTGGTGCGCGTAGTGCTCAATCGTGGCGCGGCGCAAGCCACTATCTGGAGCTGCGATTTTTCTTATGACTACGTCAAAATCAATGCCAGTTACCGCTCATAATGACTGCTGCTAATCCGCTGTTGTCGTATCTGCCCTTGATTCATTTGTCATTCATGTATTTCTTATTCATTAGTTTGAAAGCCCCGTTGATATGGCGCAGATAATCGATGCTGCGGTAGCCGTTTTACAGCGTCCCGATGGGCTAGTGCTATTGGCGCAACGTCCGGCAGATAAAGCGTGGGCGGGCTGGTGGGAATTTCCTGGCGGCAAAATCGAAGCTGGTGAAACGGCTGAGCAGGCCTTGTGCCGCGAGCTCAAGGAAGAATTAGGCGTGCAAGCGCTGCAATATTACCGCTGGCTTACCCGTGTGCATGACTATCCGGAAAAGACCGTCAGATTACATTTTTTTAAGGTCATGCAATGGCAGGGTGAGCCGCAAAGTCTGGAAAATCAATTATGGGCATGGCAACAGCCAGCGCAGCTTACTGTCAGCCCCTTGTTGCCGGCCAATGCGGCGATTATTCAGGCGCTGCAACTACCCGCTTATTACGCCATTAGCAATATTGCCGAAATGGGACAAGCGGCTTTCTTAAAGGCTTTGGAAAAGGCTTTGCAACAGGGCTTGCAACTTTTGCAGGTGCGCGAAAAGCAGCTTAACTTGAAGCAACTGAGCGCCTTGCTCAAGCAATTACAGGCGCTTTGTCAGGGCTATCCAGTCAAATTAGTGGTCAATTCTGGGCTTGCTATCGCGCCTAGCCAATTATTGCCATTGGCCAGCGACATGGGTTGCGGGGTGCATCTGACCAGCCAGCACTTGATGCAAGCCGAATATCTGCCAGACGCGCCACGCAGCCAGTTGTGTGGCGCTTCTTGTCATAATGCCGAACAGTTGGCGCAGGCTTATCGCTTGGGCTTGGATTATGCCTTGCTGTCCCCTGTCAAAGCCACGCTTAGCCATACAGACGCGAGCCCGCTGGGCTGGCAGCAATTTTCCCAACTGATTCAACACACGCCTATTCCGATTTATGCTTTGGGTGGTTTGCAAGCACAGGATATCAGCGCCGCATGGCAAGCCGGCGCGCATGGTATCGCCATGATGAGAGGCGCTTGGCAAGCGGGTGGTATGCCATGAGGCGAATGCGCAAATGGTATTGGCTAGCCTTGTTAGCCGCTTTATTGCTGGCTTGGGTCTGGGGCAATCAGCACTTAGCCAAGTTATTACCGCAAGCCAAACAAGATGCCAAACAGGATAAATGGCAAGCGCAACAATTGGCTTGTCACCATGTATTAAACGATTGTGGCGATGCCAGCACGCTTATCCGCTTTAGCCATATCCCCAGCAAAATGCAGCCATTCCAAGTCACGCTGCAACACACGGGTGCGCAACAAATTTATCTAGATTTTGTGATGCCGGGCATGCGTATGGGCTTGAATCGCTATCGCATGTTGCCGCAGGGAAATGCTGAGCCTATGCAGAATAGTCAGACACAGCATTGGCAGGCGCAGGTAATCTTGCCGGCTTGTGTGCAAGGACGTAGCGATTGGCAGATGTGGATCAGCATAGAGTATGCGCATGGCAAGGCGAGTAAAACGCAGTGGATAGCCTTTTCAGCTGGCTCAGCTAGCGCGACTGAATAGCAACGCTTATTGTTTTTTCACCGGCATTAACCAACGCCGACTAATCACGCTGCCATCACTCAGTTGGAATTTAAATTGCAAGGCCACTTGTTGCCCTACATTCAGCGGCGCATTCAGATTAATTAACATTAGATGGGTGTTGCCTGGCGATAAATGCACGATTTCCCCAGCCGGAATTTCTAGCCTATCCAATTTGCGCATACGCATTACCCCTTGCTGCATCTGCATCTGGTGAATTTCAACGCTCTCCACCAAGTCGCAACTGACTTCCAGCAAAGTCATGGCTTGTTGCGCCACAATATCCATATACGCTGCCGCTACTGGCTGACCAGCCACGGTGGCGCGTACCCAAGCGTTTTCAACGCGGACAGTGTCGTTGCTGTGGGTTTGGCAAGCGGATAACAGCAACATCGCTGCGCATAAAATCAAGGTTCTCATTCGCTGATATCGTCCAATGATGAAGTTTGTAGTGGATCTTGCAGCGGGCTTTCTATGCGATAACTTTCGCTCGCCCAAGCGCCCAAGTCCATCATTTTACAACGCTCACTACAAAAAGGCCGATATGGATTGTCTGGGCTGAATGCCGATAGTTCGCCGCATTGCGGGCATGCGACCTGCTTGGTAGAGCGAATATTCATGTGCGCGATTAACTAGCTAAATTAAGTTTGAAATTGATATCTTGCTGACAAACGGAAGCTTGTCTTTGTTCATTAATATGCATAAAGCGTATATGAATGGCGTATTTATTGGCGCTCACTTCAGGATAGCAGCAAATTTCATCATCTACTTCAATACGCATCATCTGCGCCGGTTTGCTGGTGTTAAGCATCTGTTGGAAAGTGCCATTATGCGCCTGTAATTGTTGTTTTTCAGCGCCACTGCGCAGCAACTCTAACACCAGTTGCGTGGCTTGGTAAACCGGCATAATCGGTTTAATCCAACTATTGATATCCTGTTGTCTGGTTTTCTCAGGAAGATTGAGCCAATAGTGATAGCTGGGTAAATCAAATTCACATAAACCGCCAGGAATCACTGCGCGTTGCTTGATGGTCATCAACCAATCGTTTTGTTTGATTTCTTGCACAGGCTTGGGCGGGGTATTGCGTAACAGTTCTATCACGCCATTAATTCTGTCTAGGGTTTTATCCAATTTGCTGATATCGATTTGCGGGTTGGAGCGGTAAAACACCAGCATAGCGCGTTGTTTTTCTAGCTCTTGCGACAAATCAATTTTTAAATCGCCGCGATCCATCACATCGACAATTTGGAATAGGCTGAGCATGGCGTGATGGTGATGATGGGCTTGCTCGGTATTATTATTTTTGGAAAATTGCGCGAACAAATCTTCTAGTCGCAACAAAGTACGAATGCGTTCATTAAAAGGATATTCGAATACAACCACAGAAGTTTAAATTAAAGTAATAATCATTATTTTGATGATTATGATTCTATTTTTAAGTTTTTACAATGCTAGTGGCTGAATTACTTGGAAATTTTTAAATAAAATTGATGCAATTGCTGCACTTGTTGCTGTAATTTGGCTAGCTCGCCGTCGTTAACAATCACATCATCGGTCATAGATAAGCGTTGCTGACGCGACATTTGCGCATGAATAATGGCCAAGGCTTGCTGCTCGCTAATTTGGTCGCGCTGGCATACGCGCTGAATTTGCAATGATTCCGGGCAATCAATCAGCAAACTACGCTGTACCAGCTTGGCAAAATGCACTTGTTCGAATAATAGCGGGACTAATATCAGCACATAGGGGGCTGTGGTCTGGTCTGCTGTAGCTAGGTCTTGCGCCTGAGCTAACTGTTGCAACTGCTGCTGGCAATGGTCATAAATCGCGGGATGTAAAATCGACTCGAGAATTTTGCGTTGTTCTGCGTCTTCAAAAATCAGTTGGCGTAATAATTTGCGATTTAATTCGCCATCAGCACCCACCACTTGTTCGCCAAAATGCTGCACGATGGCTTGAAAGCAGGGTTGTCCGGCACGGCTAATCTGTCTATTCACCTGGTCAACATCAATCACTGTGACGCCAAGCTCAGTGAACATCGAGGCCACTAAAGACTTGCCGCAGCCTATGCCACCGGTTACACCAACAATCAACATATCGCGTTTCTCCAATTGCCTAACAGGGCTGGGCTAAATCATTGTCGCCATGATTAAGTACAGCCACGCGGCCAAAGATAAATATGGGCCAAATGGGATTTTAGTTTGTTGTGATGGCTTTGTGGTGTGCCAAAGCAAACAAATTGTGGCGCTGCTGAATAATATCCAAGCAATCGACTGCCAGCCTAACCAAGCGCATATGGCGGCCAGCAATTTAAAATCACCATAGCCCATGGCGGCTTTGCCTGTGGCTAGACGATAGCCATGAAAGGTCAAAAACAAAATTAAATAAGCGCCGCTAGCGCCCATCACCGCGTCTTGCAGCGAGCACAAGCCTATCCAAGGGTTGCCCAGCAGACCTAACCATAACAAAGGCAAGGTAAGTAAATCTGGTAATAGGCCGTGTTCGATATCGATAATGCTGAGCGTTAATAGGCTTAATAAAAACAGGCTAATCAATAAGCCTTGGCTCACACTAGTCCAATGCAAAAAACTAAATAGGCTGATGGCGACGGCGCTCAATTCAATCAGCGGGTAGCGCCGACTGATGGGCTGCTGGCAATGGCGGCAGCGCCCGCCTTGCAGCAAATAGCCAAATAGTGGAATTAAATCATGCCACGCCAGCTTGTGCAGACAATGCGGGCAATGCGAAGCAGGTAGCGCTAAAGCGCGCAGCCGTATCTGTTGTTGCAAAATCATCTGACCTATGCGGTAGCTCAACATGCTGATAAAACTGCCCGCGCATAGGCCTAGCAATATCGCTAGCAGCGCTTTGGGGGCTGGGCTATCGTATAGCCATAGTGGCGCTAATAAATCCATCATATTCCTGCTAGACCTTGCTGCTAAGGGTTTGGATTGTGTGCTATGTAAGCACAGGCTGAGTATTTTACTTAGACTGAGTATTTTACTTGGGCTGAGTATTTTATAGTTGAATAAAGTCAACAAAAATAGCTTTGTTTAGCTATGCAGATGGGCTGGGTAGTTTTGCGCCACTTGAAATTTTCCACATAGCCCTCATAATCCCATCAATGCTTGCGCTAATGCCTGCAGCCATCAATCGCTACAGATGGCATCGCGACTAAGTGAATGTTTGAAACAATCTTTTTGGAGGTCAACACCATGCAATCAGAACCCTTGGATGATAGCCAGTTAATCGCCGCCTTATTGCAGGATGGCAAGGCCGAACTGGTCGGTGAGCCTATTGTGTGTCGCGTTGAGGTGGACCTGAAAGGTTGGATGAGTGAGTTAACCGGTGGTCAGGAGTGGGAAGTGCTAGACGAGCAGGAAGAGGAACTGGCCACCACGTTTAATATGCGCCATGGCAAATGCAATGCCGAAGTGACCTTGTACCAATCTGGCCACGCGATTGTAGATATTGATGGTCAAGCCATCTTTGATGGCAATTTGGCAGAACAACGCGGTCGTTGGACACAGTTAAGTTACTTTAATGCTTTAAATGGTGAGCCTATTACCCTAAATTGATGTGCCTATAAATTCTGCCCATCCCTGCTTGGGCAGCGCCCATTAGGCAACAGCAAATAAAAATAGCGTCATAAGACGCTATTTTTTTCCCGCCGTTTTAGCCCATGACCTGAATGATTAAAAGTCGCGTTGCACAGCAAACTCAGCCAAGTCTATCAATGCCTGTTTAGCCGGGCTTTCGGCAAAATGGGCAATCGCCTGACCCGCTTGTGCTGCTTCTTGTTGCGCTAGTTGCCTGACGTGTTGCAAAGCATCGGTTTGTTGCACCGCTTGTATCACGCTTTGAATATTATCCGCACCACCTTGTTGAATGGCATTGCGTATTAGTTGCGCCTGACTGGCATTGCCGTGGCGCATGGCATACAACAGCGGTAAGGTGGGTTTGCCTTCAGCGATATCATCGCCCAGATTTTTGCCTATGGTGTTGCCGTCGCCGGTCAAATCTAATACGTCATCTATCAGCTGAAACGCTGTGCCTAAGTGCATGCCATAGCTGGCCAAAGCTTGTTGGTCGGCCGCGCTGGCTTGGCATATAACCGCCCCTAAGCGGGTGGCGGCTTCGAATAATTTGGCAGTTTTGAAGTGTATGACTTTGAGATAGTCATCTTCGCTGATATCGGCATCGTGCACATTGAGCAACTGTAACACTTCGCCTTCCGCGATGACATTGGTGGCTTCGGCGAGAATTTCCATCACCAGCATATTGTCCACCTGCACCATCATTTGAAAAGCGCGTGAATACACAAAGTCGCCAACCAGCACGCTGGCGGCATTGCCAAATAATTGATTGGCGGTGGCTTTGCCGCGCCGCATACTGGAGTCATCGACCACATCGTCGTGCAATAAGGTGGCAGTATGAATAAATTCAACCACCGCCGCCAATTGATGGTGGGCTGCTTGAATATCGCCAAACAGTTTGGCAGACATCAATACCAAGGCTGGGCGCAAGCGCTTGCCGCCACTATTGATAATGTATTCTGCGACTTGTTGGATAAGCACCACATCAGAATGCAAGGCCTGACGGATCACCTGATCGACGGCGCGCATATCTTGTGCGATGGAGGACTGAATTTGTGTAACTGACACGATAAACTGACTGACCCAAAAATTTGCAGCGATTTTATCACACGCTTATCTGCGCAAAAGTTAAATTTGTATTTGCGTCATGCGGTTTTTTCCGTATAATGCGCGGTTCATTTTTATGCGTAGCAAACGAGGCTAAATCATGTATGCAGTCATTAAGACTGGCGGGAAACAATATCGTGTGACCCCAGGTACAAAACTAAAAGTAGAACGATTAGAAGGCGACGTTGGTAGCAGCGTTGTATTCGATAAAGTATTGGTATTGGCAAATGGTGAAGATGTGAAAATCGGCGCTCCTCTAGTGAGTGGCGCAAGCATCTCTGGCACTGTTGTGGCACAAGGCCGTGGTGATAAGGTGATGATTTTCAAAATGCGTCGCCGTAAACACTACCGCAAAACACAAGGTCATCGTCAAAGCTATACCGAGATTTTGATTGACGATTTTGCCGGTGGCAAAAAAGCCGCTCCAGCTAAGGCTGCTGAAAGCAAGCCAGCGGTAGAAGCGAAAGTCGCTAAACCGAAAGCTGAAGCCAAGACTGAAGCTAAAGCTAAACCTGCTGCCAAGAAAACAGCAGCAAAAGCAAAATAAGGAGTTAACACATGGCACATAAAAAAGCAGGCGGTAGTTCCCGTAACGGTCGCGACTCACAGGCCAAGCGCTTAGGCGTTAAAGCCTTTGGCGATCAACTAGTTTCTGCAGGCAGCATTATTGTTCGTCAACGCGGCACACGTATGCACGCCGGTGAAAATGTTGGCATGGGCAAAGATCACACGCTGTTCGCTAAAGTCACTGGTAAGGTGGCGTTTACTGTGAAAGGCGCTTTGCGTCGTAAGACAGTAACCGTGATTCCAGCATAAATTTTCGCTGTGAATAACAAAGCCCTATCTTATCGGTAGGGCTTTTTTGTTTTATAGCCCATTTGGTTTTATGCACCGCGCATCGCTGGTATTATCCCAGCCTTGTGCAAAGGCAAAGTCAATGGCAATGGGTGATGAAAAAGGGTGATAGGTTAAGCGATGAAATTTATTGATGAAGCAACCATCAAGCTATACGCCGGTGACGGCGGTAATGGGGTAGCCACCTTTCGCCGTGAAAAATATGAGCCTATGGGCGGTCCCAGTGGTGGCGATGGCGGTCATGGGGGTTCGATATATTTAGAAGCCGACCGCAATATCAACACCTTGGTGGACTATCGTTATACCCGTACTTTCCGCGCCCAGCGGGGTGAAAACGGGCGTGGTTCGGATTGCTATGGGGCAGGTGGCGAAGATTTGGTGTTGCGCGTGCCTGTCGGCACAGTGGTCACCAATCATGCCACAGGCCAAGTATTAGTCGATTTAGCCGACCACGGACAGCGTGCTTTATTAGCCAAAGGCGGTAAGGGCGGCTTGGGTAATATCCATTTCAAATCCAGTATTAATCGCGCGCCACGTCAATGCACCAAAGGCGAACCAGGCGAAGAGCTGGAACTGTATTTAGAGTTAAAAGTATTGGCAGACGTGGGTTTATTGGGCATGCCGAATGCCGGCAAATCTACCTTTATCCGCTCGGTGTCGGCGGCTAAACCAAAAGTGGCGGATTATCCATTTACCACCCTGCATCCCAATTTAGGCGTGGTGCGGGTGGATACCAATCGCAGTTTTGTGATTGCCGATATCCCCGGCTTGATTGAAGGCGCCGCCGAAGGGGCTGGCTTAGGGCATCAATTTTTACGCCACTTGGCGCGCACTCGTTTATTGCTGCATATCGTCGATTTAGCGCCATTTGACCCTGCCGTTGATCCTGTGGCAGAAGCCAAAGCAATCGTGCAGGAGCTGAAAAAATATGATGAGTCGCTGTATGAAAAACCACGTTGGTTGATCTTAAATAAAGTCGATTTGTTATCTGAGCCTAGCGCCACAGTTCAACAATTTATTCAAGACTACGGCTGGCAAGGCCCTTGTTATGTGATTTCAGCGATTTCTGGGCAAGGCTGCAAAGAGCTGACCTATGCCATTATGGAACACGTCGAAACTGAAAATATGAAAGCGAGAGAGGCTGAGCAACAGCCATCACACCATGTCACTAGCTAAGCAATCACTGGTCAAGTCGGCCGGCTGCATCGTCGTTAAAGTAGGCTCTAGCCTAGTCACCAATAATGGTGCCGGCTTAGACCAACAGGCGATCGCTGCTTGGGCCAGTCAAATTGCGCAACTCAGTCAAATGGGGCGTCAAATTGTGCTGGTCTCTAGCGGAGCGGTGGCAGAGGGAATGCAACGTTTAGGCTTGCAAAAACGGCCTAGCGCAGTGAATGAGTTGCAAGCGGCAGCAGCGGTGGGGCAGATGGGGTTGGTGCAAATGTATGAGTCTTGCTTCAGCCAACATGGCCTGCATACCGCGCAAGTGTTGCTGACGCACGATGATTTATCCGACCGCAAGCGTTATCTGAATGCCCGT
Organism: uncultured Methylophilaceae bacterium; assembly: GCA_964398195.1. Classification (GTDB taxonomy): domain Bacteria; phylum Pseudomonadota; class Gammaproteobacteria; order Burkholderiales; family Methylophilaceae; genus RFPI01. Next base: position 16,797 of record CAYNLW010000009.1, read on the forward strand.
TCCACACTAAGAACCTTGCTGGGTTTGCGGGTGATTCCGATTATTAACGAGAATGATACGGTGGTGACCGACGAAATTCGCTTTGGCGATAATGATACTTTGGCCTCTTTGGTGGCCAATTTAATCGAAGCTGATGTATTGGTGATACTCACTGATCAAGCTGGCTTATATTCTGCTGATCCACGCAAAGACCCTGAAGCCAAGCTGATTAGCAGCGCTAGTGCAGGCGATGAAGCATTAGAAAAAATGGCTGGTGGGGCAGGTTCTAGCGTAGGCACAGGCGGTATGCTGACCAAGATATTGGCTGCCAAGCGCGCCGCACGCAGTGGCGCTAACACGGTGATTGCCTCGGGGCGAGAAGCCGATGTGTTAGTGCGATTGGCACAGGGCGAAGCGATAGGCACGCATTTGCAAGCGCATCAAGGTAAACTGCAAGCCAAGCAGCAATGGATGGCAGATCATCTGCGTGTGGCTGGGCAACTGACTTTAGATGACGGCGCGGTGAAAGTATTGCGCGACCAAGGCAAGAGTTTATTGCCAGTCGGTGTGCTAGCGGTACAAGGCAGTTTTGAGCGTGGCGATATCGTGGCTTGCGTGAATCAACAAGGATTAGAGATAGCGCGTGGTTTGGTCAATTATTCCTCGCTTGAAACGGCCAAAATACTGCGTCAGCCTAGTCATGAAATCGCCAATATCTTGGGCTATATTGACGAGTCTGAGTTGATACACCGCGATAACCTAATTTTGATGTGATGTGTGCGATAGCAATTTTGATGCGAAAGGCAAAGCATGAGCGATAAACAGCCAACAGTAGCGATTATTATGGGCTCCGACAGCGACTGGCCGGTGATGAAATTAGCCGCGCAAATGTTAGACGAGTTCGGCGTGAGTTATGAGGCGAAAGTAGTATCGGCGCATCGCACGCCAGACCTAATGTTTGAGTTTGCAGAAACTGCTGCCAGCAAAGGGTTTCAGGTGATTATTGCCGGTGCCGGCGGTGCAGCGCATTTGCCGGGCATGGTGGCGGCAAAAACCACCTTGCCGGTACTAGGCGTGCCAGTGCCTAGCAAACATTTACAAGGCCAAGACTCCTTATATTCCATCGTGCAAATGCCCAAGGGCATTCCAGTCGCCACCTTTGCCATAGGCGAGGCAGGCGCGGCCAATGCTGGGTTATTTGCGGTGTCTATCTTGGCTAACCACGATGCTGAGTTGGCAAAAAAACTGGCCAGCTTTAGACAAAGCCAAACTAGCAAAGTCATGAATATGAAATTATCGGAGTCAAATTGAGTCAGTGCATTCTTCCTCCCGCCATGTTGGGTATGTTAGGGGGCGGCCAGCTAGGTCGTTTTTTTGTCATTGCCGCGCATGAGATGGGTTACCGCGTTACTGTGTTAGACCCAGACTCGCAAAGCCCAGCCGGCAAAATTGCCGATGTGCATTTATGTGCCGCCTATGATGATGAAACCACCTTGCAACAGATGGCGCAAAGCTGTGTGGCAGTCACCACCGAGTTTGAAAATGTCCCTGCACAAACCATGCAGCAGCTTGCCCAGCATTGTGTGGTGCGGCCTAATGCCAATGCGGTAGCAATTGCGCAACATCGTGCTTTAGAAAAACAATTTATTCATGAGACCGGTATTCCGGTAGCGCCATTCTTGGTGATTGATCAAGCGACAGACTTGCCGCCAGATGACAGTGATTTATACCCTGCCATACTAAAAGTCGCGCGTTTTGGTTATGACGGCAAAGGCCAAGCCAGAGTGGCTAACCAAGCCGAGGCGTTGCAAGCGTTTGGCGAATTTAAGCAAGCGCAGTGCGTATTAGAAAAACGTATTAAGTTAGACGATGAAGTTTCCGTGGTATTGGCGCGCGCTGACGATGGGCAAATCGTTTGTTTCCCGACTGCGCAAAATAGTCATTTGCATGGCATTTTAGATATTTCCGTGGCGCCAGCGCGGGTGTCGCAGGCGATACACCAACAAGCCCAAGCTGCGGCGATTAAGATTGCCGAGCGCTTGGATTATGTCGGCGTGTTAGCGGTGGAATTTTTTGTCAGCGATGGCCAGTTGTTAGCCAATGAAATGGCGCCACGCCCGCACAATTCCGGGCACTACACCATCGATGCCTGCGTCACCAATCAATTTGAACAACAAGTGCGTGCGCTCACCGGTTTGCCTTTGGGCGACAGCCGGCAACATAGCCCAGCGGTGATGGTGAATTTATTAGGCGATGTCTGGTATCAAGGGCAACAAGTGCGTGAACCGGATTGGCAAAAGCTATTTGCCAAAGCCAATATCAAGCTACATTTATACGGCAAACAAGCGCCCAGACCAGCGCGCAAGATGGGTCACTACACGGCTATAGATAGCGATTTAGAGGCCGCCTTGCAGAGCGCTTTGGCGCTGCGTAGCGAGCTTGGTATAGGGGAGTCTTGATTTAAGCGTAGATAGACGACATAAAAAAAGCCGGTGAAAACCGGCTTTTTGTTTAACGCTTGTGCGCATTACGCCATAGATTTAATCGATGCGCTTAAACGGCTTTTATGACGAGCTGCTTTGTTTTTGTGAATGATCTTCTTGTCGGCGATACTATCAATGACACTCACATTTTCCTGGAAAGAAGCTTGTGCAGCTTTCTTATCACCAGCTTCAATTGCTTTCAGGATTTTCTTAATCGCTGTACGCAATGTTGAACGTAGGCTGGCGTTGTGAGCGCGTTGTTTAACAGCCTGACGTGCACGTTTTCTCGCTTGAGCGGTATTTGCCATGAATCTGAGTCCTAGTAAAAAATTAGTCTTAAAAAATCAAGCCGTGCATCATAGCGATTAATCACTGTTTTGGCAATCTTTTACACGATAATTTGTGCAATTCTTGCGCAATTAATTTGCGCCGCTGAATAATATTTTTTGGCTATTTAAAATTATTAACAAATATGCCATAAAGCCTTGTCTAGCCTTGCTTTTCAGCCAATTTATATGTTGCATATAGACATAAATTAAGATAAATTTTTGTCTCTATTGCAAGCCTGTTTGAAAAAAGTTTTTTACATCAGGCCAATTTGCTTAAGGAGAAATAGCATGGTCAACAAAACACTACATAAATTGCGCTACATTACTGGCGCTGCCTTAGTTGGCTCTGTCATTTCAGGGTTGCTACTAAGCCCCATCAACTTGGGCTTCGACCCTCACATCATCGGCGCCATTCTGGCCGCCACCATCGCTTCGATTAAATTAAAAATTTTTGCTTAATTCATGTTTGCTGTTGACGGTAATTGGATAGATATAGGCTCACTGCTGTCTGGGGGTGGTCTGCTAATTACTGCAACATTGCTGAATTGTCGTGGCAATCAAAGCAAATTTATTTCAAAAAATTCAGCGAAATTATTCGCTGATGGTATTGCCATTTTCCCCTTGCTATTACTCGCCATCTCACCAATTTCCTCGCAAATTATTCATGATTTAGAAACCTCTAGCAGGCTTTCCATGGCAATATCTGGCGTTTTTGGACTATTTGCCATACTAGAGGATATTTTTTAATATTCAGCTGGCTGCACTTCTCGTCAAAATAAGTCAAGTAAAGCTGAATTACATTTCCACATTTACTAGATTTCGCAGCATGCTATAAATCGTTGGCTGGGAATTTAATTATCTTTGCAAAATAGGGAATCAAACTCCTTAATTGCAAGGATAAATTAAAGGCAAATGCTGCTATGTTATATAAAACATCCTTTGCCGAATCAATTGCTAGCGAGTTCCCCGCATACTCCTCATGCTAAAATCAGCTAGGCGAATATCTAACATTAACTCAAGACTGTGATTGCATGAATTTACTCAAAGCGCTAGCGACTGTAGGCAGTATGACCTTTGTGTCGCGTATTCTTGGTTTTGTGCGCGATACCTTGATTGCTCGGGTGTTTGGGGCGGGATTGGCGACCGATGCGTTTTTTGTGGCGTTTAAAATTCCTAATCTTTTGCGACGCATTTCAGCAGAGGGAGCATTTTCCCAAGCGTTTGTGCCTATCTTGGCGGAATATAAGGCGCAGCGTAGCCCGCAGCAGACGCATCAGCTGATTAATCATGTGGCGACTTTATTGGGCTTGTTGCTGGTCTTGATGACCATATTAGGCATGCTGGCAGCGCCTTGGATAGTGCAAATTTCAGCCCCGGGGTTTACCGCGCAGGCAGAAAAATTTGCCCTGACGGTGGAGTTATTGCGCATTACTTTTCCGTATATCTTTTTTATCTCCTTGGTTTCTTTGGCCGGTGGCGTATTAAATACTTATGGCAATTTTTCCGTGCCAGCGATGACGCCGGTGTGGCTGAATTTGTCGTTTATCGTGGCGGTGTTATTAATTGCGCCGTATTTCGATCACTCCATCAAGGTATTGGCTTGGGCGGTATTTGTCGGTGGGGTGCTGCAGTTGTTATATCAAATTCCCTATCTCATGCGTATAGGCTTATTGCCGCGCTATGAGCTGAATCTGCATGACCCTGGTGTGTGGCGTATCGTCAAATTGATGGGGCCGGCGGTATTTGGCGTGTCGATTGCGCAAATTTCCTTATTGATTAATACCATTTTCGCCTCGTTTTTACAGACTGGCAGCGTGTCTTGGTTGTATTACGCAGACCGCCTGATGGAGTTCCCCACCGGTGTGCTGGGGGTTGCCTTGGGCACTATTTTATTACCCAGCTTGGCCAAGTCCTATGCCGATAAAGCCGATGGTGAATATTCGCGCTTATTAGATTGGGGCTTGCGCTTGTGCTTCTTGTTGGCTGCGCCAGCAGCGGTGGCCTTGGCGGTACTATCAGTGCCCTTGGTGACGGGTCTATTTCACTACGGTGCATTTACTGCACAAGACGTAGAGATGACTAGACAAGCGCTGATCGCCTACAGCGTGGGCTTGCTAGGCTTGATTTTGGTCAAGGTATTAGCGCCAGCGTTTTACTCCAGACAAAATATTAAAACCCCAGTCAAGATTGCCATATTTACCTTATTGGCCACTCAGTTGATGAACTTGGCTTTTATCGGCCCTTTTAAACACGCCGGTTTGGCGCTTGCCATTGGGCTGGGTGCTTGTATCAATGCGGCCATCTTGTTCTACTATTTGCGTAAGCACAACATTTTTACCCCGCAGTCTGGTTGGCTCAAGTTTGCCGGACAATTACTGCTCGCTTTAACTGTGATGGCCTTGCTGTTAAAGCTGCTGGCAGGCAGCGATGCGCAATGGTTGCAATATACGCTGATGGCCAAGCTAATCCATTTAAGCAGCCTATTAGTGGCCGGCGCGGGCAGTTATTTCTTGACGCTATGGCTGTTAGGGATACGCCTGCGTCATTTTATGCAAACCACCGTGCGTTAACTTATGCAAGTCATTCGCCACTATCATCAAGCTGACCGCGCCCCATGTGCGCTCGCCATAGGCAATTTTGATGGCATGCACCTAGGCCATCAGGGCCTGCTGAAAGCCTTGGTCGAGCACGCGCGACAACAGCAACTATTATCCGCCGTGATGACCTTTGAGCCGCATCCACGCGAATTCTTTACCCCGCAACAAGCGCCCAGCCGCCTCGCGTCTTTGCGTGAGAAGCTGGAGTGGTGCGCTGAGCTGGGGGTGGATAGAGTGTTTTTGCTACGCTTTGATCAGGCCTTTGCCAATATTTCTAGCCAACATTTTTTACAGCAAATTCTGTTGCAAGATATCAACGCGCAAGCCGTGCTGGTGGGCGAGGATTTTCGTTTTGGCGCCGGCCGTCAAGGCGGTGTGGCAGACATTGCGCAGGCTGGCATACAGCTGATTACCCTGCCAGAAGTGCAGATTGCTATGCCTGACGGGTTGCAGCGTGTGTCTAGCACTGCGGTGCGCAATGCCTTGGCGGCAGGACAGTTAGACTTGGCTAGCCAGTTATTAGGCCGGCCATATAGCATTAGCGGCACGGTGATTCGTGGCCAGCAGCTAGGCCGTCGCTTGGGCTATCCGACCGCCAATGTGCATATGCGCCATGAGCGCCCTGCCTTGACTGGGGTGTATGCGGTGCGCTTAGATGATATGCCGGGGGTGGCCAATCTAGGCGTTAGGCCAACTGTGGCAGGGATAGCCAAATTGCGCTTAGAAGTGCACTTGTTTAATTTTTCTGGTGATTTATATAGACGCCATGTGCATGTCAGCTTTTTCCACAAAATCCGCGATGAAATGAAATTTGCCGGCTTGCCTGAGCTGCAACAACAAATCGCGCGCGATGTGATACAAGCGCAAGCCTATTTTGCGCTGGCTTAGCGCTTACGCTGATTGGCCAGCTGCACAGGCTGATATGCCTGAATCAGGCGGCAATTTACGGTAAAATAAACGCTTTTTTTGCGGGCGAGTGCCTAGATTGCTGTGTGAGTAAAACATGACTGAACCAAATAAATATCCGCTCAACCTGCCAGAAACCAGTTTCCCTATGCGTGGCGACTTGGCTAAGCGTGAGCCTGCATGGCTGGCGCAGTGGCAGCAGAAAAAGCTGTATCAGCGTATTCGCAAAGCGCGTCAAGGGTGCAAAAAATTTATCCTGCATGACGGCCCGCCGTATGCCAATGGCGATATTCATATCGGCCATGCGGTCAACAAAATCCTTAAAGACATCATCGTCAAATCTAAAACCATGAGTGGCTTTGATGCGCCTTATGTGCCAGGCTGGGATTGCCATGGCTTGCCTATCGAGTTGGTGGTAGAGAAACTGCATGGCAAAGGTATCCCCGCCGCCAAGTTTCGTGAGTTGTGTCGCGCTTATGCCGCCGAACAAGTAGAAAAGCAGAAAAAGGACTTTATCCGTTTAGGCGTATTGGGCGATTGGGAACAGCCCTATCTGACCATGAATTATCAAACCGAGGCCGATATTATGCGTGCCTTGGGCGAGATATATGCCAATGGCTATTTGTATCAAGGCAGTAAGCCAGTGCACTGGTGCGTCGATTGCGGCTCTGCCTTGGCGGAAGCTGAAGTGGAGTATGAAGATGTCAATTCGCCGGCGATTGATGTGGGCTTTAAGCTGCTTGACCATCAGGCGCTACAGCAAGCATTTGGCGTGGCCATCACAGGCGATGTGGTTGCCGTGATTTGGACCACTACCCCGTGGACCTTGCCTGCCAATCAGGCGATTAGCGTGCACCCCGAATTGCAATATGACTTAATTCAAAGCGAAAAAGGCTTGTTAATTCTAGCGCATGAGTTAGCCGAGGCGACCTTACAGCGCTACGGCGTGGCCGATTTCCAAACATTAGCCAGTTGTCAGGGGGCAAAACTGCTGGGCTTGCAATGCCAACATCCGTTCGATAATAGACAAGTACCTATGATTACTGGTGAGCATGTCACCACCGATGCGGGTACTGGCTTGGTGCATACCGCTGCGGCGCATGGTAATGATGACTGGTTGGTGATGCGCGCCCATTATCCAGAGGAAAAGCCGCGTGTATTGATGGGCGGCGATGGACGTTTCTTTGATAGTGCTTTGGTAGAGTTGGCTGCGATTCGTGGCCTAAGCCGTCAAGAAGCCAACAAGGTGATTCTGCAAGTGTTGCAGGACAATGGTTGTCTATTAGCCAGCGCTCGCTTACAACATAGCTTCCCGCATTGCTGGCGGCATAAAACCCCGCTGATGCAACTGGCTACTCATCAATGGTTTGTCGGTATGAATGCGCAAGGCAAAGATGGTCAAGCTTTGCGCGAGCATGCCAACCAAGCGGTGGAGGCGACCGAGTTTTTCCCTAGTTGGGGTCGTGCACGTTTAGAGGCGATGATTAAAAACCGCCCCGATTGGTGCGTATCACGGCAGCGTAATTGGGGTGTGCCCATGCCGTTTTTTGTGCATAAGGAAACCGGCGAACCGCACCCACAGACGCTGCAATTATTGCAAATCGTCTGTCAGCAAGTCGAGCAACAAGGCATAGAGGCATGGTTCAGCCTAGATGGCGATCAGTTCTTGGCGCAACATCCGCCAGAAAATGCGCAACAATATCGCAAGGTCAGCGATACCTTAGACGTTTGGTTTGATTCAGGCGCCACCCACTTTGCCGTGCTAAAACGACGCGCTGAATTGGCGCATCCAGCGGATTTATATCTTGAAGGCTCAGACCAACATCGCGGCTGGTTTCAATCCTCTTTATTAACCGGTTGCGCTATCGACGGCCAAGCGCCTTACAAGGCCTTGCTCACCCACGGCTTTGTGGTAGATGGTAGCGGTCATAAAATGAGTAAGTCCAAAGGCAATGTCATCGCACCGCAGAAAGTCATGGACACTTACGGCGCAGATATTTTGCGCTTGTGGGTAGCCTCGACCGACTATTCCGGCGAGCTCACCATCTCTGATGAAATCCTCAAGCGGGTGGCGGAAAGCTATCGTCGTATCCGCAATACCTTGCGCTTTTTATTAGCCAACTTAGCTGACTTCAATGCCCAGCAAGAGCTAATGCCAGTCGAGCAATGGTTGACTTTGGATCGTTACGCGCTAGCCATGACGCAGCAGCGTCAGCAGGCGATTTTGGCGGATTATGAGCGTTATGAATTTCACCTCGCGGTGCAAAAAATCCTCGCCTTCTGTGCCGAAGATTTGGGCGGTTTCTATTTAGATATCCTCAAAGACCGCCTCTACACCAGCGCCGAAAATTCGCCCGCAAGACGCGCCGCGCAAAGCGCCTTATGGCATATCACACATGCCTTGATGCGCTTAATCGCGCCTATCTTAAGCTTTACCGCAGACGAAATTTGGCAAACCTTGGGCGTGTCCGATGAGCAAACAGTCTTTGAAGAGCTCTGGTATCAGTTGCCTGATGCCGGCTTAAATGCCCAGCAGATAGAACATTGGCAACGGGTAATCGAGCTGCGCGGCAAAGCGGCAAAAGAAATCGAAAGCTTGCGCGAGCAAGGACTAGTCGGTTCTTCATTGCAAGCCGAAATCGAGTTTCATGTGGCAGACCAAGACCTCGCCGCCTTACAAGCGCTGGAGGACGATTTACGCTTTGTCATGATTACTTCGCAAGCCAAAGTATTCTCTGCCAGCCAAGCCAGCCGCCCCATCTTAGTCAAAGCCAGCACCCATCATAAATGTGAACGCTGTTGGCATTACCGTGCCGATGTTGGCAGCGATGCACAACACCCTAGCTTGTGCGCACGCTGTGTCAGCAATTTATTTGGTAGCGGGGAGCAACGTCGCCATGCGTAAATGGTTAGCCCTGAGTGCGCTGATCACGCTGTTCGATATCATCAGCAAACACTACATCAAAAAATCTTGGCATCTAGGCGAGCACCTACAAGTCACGCAATTTTTTAATCTGGTGCGCTACCACAATCCCGGCGCCGCATTTAGCTTTCTGGCCGACCAAAGTGGCTGGCAACAAACCATGTTTAGCGCTTTCGCCATGATAGCCTCGGTCATTATCGTCGCCCTAATCGCCCGCAATTTAGCCCGCCCGCGCTTTTGCTTAGCCTTGGCGCTGATATTGGGCGGCGCGCTAGGCAATCTGTATGACAGATTAACCGTGGGTTATGTGGTGGATTTCTTATTCTTCCATTATCAGCATTGGTATTGGCCAGCCTTCAATATCGCCGATAGCGCGATTAGCGTGGGGGTGGTGCTATTGCTGTGGGATAATTTTCGCCAAAGCCGAGTCCAAGCCAACAGCTAACCCACCACTTCAACCCACGGAGCGCCTGATATGCCAGATTGGAAAAAAATTGTCGATAGCAAAATTGCGCTGGCAGCCAAGACCAAGCTGAGCGGCTTAAAGCCCGGCAAAAAGTCGGATAACGAGCGCATTCCAGCTGGGCAAAAGCAAGTATTTAATTTCCCAGTATTGGACTTAGGCATTACCCCCAATGTGAACACCAGCAACTGGAAATTGCGTATTTTTGGTTTGGTGGAAAACGAAGTAAATCTGGATTGGCTAGCCTTCAGACAACTGCCACAAGTGCGCGATGTGTCAGATTTTCATTGTGTGACGCGCTGGTCTCAACTAGATATGGACTGGGAGGGCGTATTAGCACGCGACCTCATTCTGCAAGCCGGCCCACTAAAACACGCCCGTCACGTCACGCTATACAGCTATGACGGCTACACCACCAACCTCCCGCTAGAAGCCCTGCTAGATGACGATGTAATCATCGCCCACTCAGTGCTAGGCAAACCGCTAGCCCCCGAACACGGCGGCCCAGTGCGCATGGTAGTCCCCAAACGCTACGCTTGGAAAAGCGCCAAATGGCTCAAAGCCATCGAACTCCACGTCGAAGACCGCCCCGGCTTCTGGGAAGTACGCGGCTACCACAACGACGCCGACCCTTGGCTAGAGCAGAGATTTTCGGAAGATGATGGGTTATAACTTTGGCAGTAAGAGGAATCCCAGCGTCTGCTAGTCTGGCCCAAACTCTACCCCGTTCAAAAAACTGTTTTTCACTGAATAATTTCGTGGTGATTGTTTTTTTCATTTTTTCGCTTTCCTATCAATTATTATTAATGTTCAAAATTAAATAATAATTTATTTTTTTCGTCCACCTAATTCACCATTCCCCCTCCTTCTCTTGAAAATCCCATATCACCCCCCATCTCTAAATCATTCAAATTAGCTGATGGGGAAAAACCATGAGAATCGACAAATTCACTAGTATGTTTCAACAAGCGCTTAGCGATGCGCAGAGTATTGCGGTTGGGCGGGATCATGCCAGCATTGAGGCGGTGCATGTGTTGAGTGCTTTGTTGGCGCAACAAGAGGGTAGTACGGCTTCTTTATTGGGGCGGGCTGGGGTGAATATGGGGGCGCTTAAGTCTGGGCTGGACAGTGCGCTGAATGATTTGCCTAAGCTGGCGCAGAATAGTGGTGAGGTGGCGGTCTCGCGCGATTTAAATAATTTGCTTAACTTGACCGACAAATTTGCGCAGCAAGCGTGTGATGCTTATATCGCCAGCGAGATGTTTTTATTGGCTTTGGCCGATGATAAAGGCGCGGCTGGACGTTTGCTGAAACAGGCTGGCTTGAATAAGGCGGCTTTGGAAATGGCGATTAAAGCGGTGCGTGGCGGGGCCAATGTGGATAATCAGCAGGCCGAGGGGCAGCGTGAGGCGCTCAAGAAATATACGCTAGATTTAACCGAGCGTGCGCGTATGGGTAAGTTAGACCCGGTGATTGGGCGCGATGATGAGATTCGTAGAGCGATTCAAGTATTGCAACGCCGCACCAAAAATAATCCGGTATTGATAGGTGAGCCTGGCGTGGGTAAAACTGCCATCGTCGAGGGTTTGGCGCAGCGCATTGTGAATGGCGAAGTGCCAGAAAGCTTGAAAAATAAGCGTGTTCTATCCTTAGATATGGCGGCTTTGTTGGCGGGTGCCAAATATCGTGGCGAATTTGAGGAACGCTTAAAAGCAGTATTAAAAGAGCTGGCGCAGGATGAGGGGCAAACCATCGTATTTATCGATGAGTTGCATACCATGGTCGGTGCTGGCAAAGCCGAGGGGGCAATGGATGCGGGCAATATGCTCAAGCCTGCTTTGGCGCGTGGTGAACTGCATTGCGTGGGTGCGACCACTTTAGATGAATATCGCAAATATATTGAAAAAGACGCCGCCTTGGAGCGCCGTTTCCAAAAGGTGTTGGTTGATGAGCCTAGCGTGGAGGCGACCATCGCTATCTTGCGTGGCTTGCAAGAAAAGTATGAATTGCACCACGGTGTAGAGATTACTGACCCCGCTATCGTGGCGGCGGCTGAGCTTAGCCATCGCTATATCACGGATAGATTTTTGCCAGATAAGGCGATTGATTTAATTGACGAGGCAGCCTCGCGTATCAAGATGGAAATCGATAGCAAACCGGAAGCCTTGGATAAATTAGACCGCCGTTTGATTCAGTTGAAAATCGAGCGTGAGGCGGTGCGTAAAGAGAAAGACGAAGCCTCGAAAAAACGCTTTGCTTTAATCGAGCAAGAAATTGCCACGCTGGAAAAAGAATCGGCTGACTTAGAAGAAATTTGGAAAGCGGAAAAAGCGCAAGTGCAAGGCTCGACCAGTATTAAAGAGGAAATCGAGCGCATTAAGCAACAGATGGAAGAAGCCAAGCGTAAAGGCGATTGGCAGCTGGTTTCTGAGTTGCAATATGGCAAATTGCCTAGCTTAGAGGCGCAGTTGCACAAGGCCGATAGCGAGCAGGCACAGCCTAAGCAACAGGCCAATAAATTATTGCGCACCCAAGTCGGTAGCGAAGAAATCGCCGAAGTGGTGAGTCGTGCCACCGGTATTCCTGTGGCTAAGATGATGACAGGCGAGCGGGAAAAGTTATTGCATATGGAAGACCGCTTGCACGAGCGTGTGGTGGGGCAAGATGAGGCAGTGCGTTTGGTGTCAGATGCCATACGCCGTTCGCGTTCGGGCTTGAGTGATCCGAATCGTCCGTATGGCTCATTCCTATTCTTAGGCCCTACTGGGGTAGGTAAGACCGAGCTATGCAAGGCCTTGGCGGGCTTTTTATTCGATTCAGAAGAACACTTGGTGCGCATAGACATGAGTGAGTTTATGGAGAAACACTCGGTGTCTAGATTGATAGGCGCGCCACCCGGCTATGTCGGATACGAGGAGGGCGGCACGCTGACCGAAGCGGTGCGACGCAAACCCTATTCGGTAATCTTGTTAGACGAAGTGGAAAAGGCGCACCCCGATGTGTTTAATGTGTTGTTACAGGTATTGGACGATGGTCGCTTAACCGATGGTCAAGGGCGCACTGTGGACTTTAAGAATACCGTGGTGATTATGACCTCTAATTTGGGCAGCCAGATGATTCAAGCGATGGCGGGCGATGATTATCAGTTGATTAAATTGGCCGTGATGGGCGAGGTCAAAACCCATTTCCGTCCAGAGTTTATCAACCGAATTGATGAGGTAGTAGTGTTTCATCCACTGGCTGAGCAACACGTACGTTCTATTGCCGGCATTCAATTGCAATATCTGGCCAAACGTTTGGCTGCCATGGATATGGGCTTGCAGGTCAGCGACGCAGCCATGGCGGATATCGCCAATGCAGGATTTGACCCTGTGTATGGCGCAAGACCATTAAAACGTGCGATACAAAGCCAGATTGAAAATCCTTTATCGAGAGAGATTTTGGAGGGAAACTTTGCTGCCAAAGACACTATCCAAGTAGATTGTAAGGGTGGCAAGATGTTGTTCACGAAAGGATAAGGCGATGGATAGGCAAGCGGGTTTTAGCGGGTGGCTAGTAGTTTTGCTAGCGTTGTTGATGACCGCTTGCGCCGGTACGCAAGTGCGTGAACCAGAGATCCAGCGTATCTCAGCTGAAGAGTTAGAAAAACTGCTGCCACCGCCGGTGGCGGCAGTCTCTCTAGAAGAAATCGTCGCGCTGTCAAAGCAGGGGGTGAGCGCCGATGAAATCATCAAAAAAATCCAAGACAGCAAGAGTGAGTATGCGCTAACTGCCAGCCAAACCCTTGATTTGGCAAAACAAGGGGTGCCTGCGGCGGTGTTGGATAATATACAGCGTGCGCATGATCAGCGGTTGCGCGAGAGCTTTGCCGAAGAACTGAATAAGCGTGAACAGGCGCGCGTCAAAGAGCAAGAGAAGCTAAAAAAGGAATTGATGTGGCGCCGTTCCTATCCTTTGTATGACCCATTTTGGGGTCCGGGACCTTATTGGAGACACCCATATTACTGGCCTGGCAGTGGCTTCTATTATCGCTTTGGCTGGTAATTGCTAAGCGCCTTAAGTTGGCTATATTGATGCCAGCTTTTTTATCATGCTTGAATCCATTAACATGCTGGAATACTTTCAGCGATTTAAATTCTAGGTTTATCCCTTATGTTACAAAAAAATTCAAAAATCTCCGTCACTACCCGTGGCCGTCGTTTATACGATATCACCCCGCAAGTTAGTCTATGGGTGGCTAGCGCTGGTTTACAAACCGGCATATTGAATTTATATATTCAACACACCTCGGCCAGCCTGCTCATCAATGAAAATTACGACCCCGATGTATTAGTCGATATGGAAGCTTTTTTTGCCCGCCTGATTCCCGATGGTGACCCCTTGTTTATCCATACTGCCGAGGGCGATGACGATATGCCTGCGCATGTGCGCGCTGCCTTAACCCAGACCTCGATTAGCATACCGGTGCTGCAAGGCAAAATCGCGCTAGGCACTTGGCAGGGAATCTTCCTGTACGAGCACAGAACGGCTTCGCATATGCGCCACGTCTTGCTGCATTTACAAGGCGAATAATGACCTTGCCGGTGTTGTATTCCTATCGGCGCTGTCCTTATGCCATGCGGGCGCGCATGGCTTTGCACTATGCCAATATCAGCGTTGAGATCAGAGAAATTTCTTTGCGCCACAAGCCGGCCAGTATGCTGGCGCTTTCTCCTAAAGGCACGGTGCCGGTGTTGGTGTTAGCGGACGGCCTAGTGTTAGAACAGAGTTTAGATATTATGCATTGGGCGCTCAGCCAATCGGATACTGAAGATTGGCGCTATCATCAAAATGCGCAGGCGAGGCAGCTAATGCAGCAGTTAATCGCGCACAATGATGGCGATTTCAAAGTCGCTTTAGACCGCTATAAATATCCTGAGCGTTACCCGCAACATACCCAAAATCACTATCGCCAGCAGGGCGAACAGTTTTTGCAGCTGCTAGAGGCGCGTTTGCAAGCGCAGACTTTTCTGTGTGGCGATCATTTAAGCCTAGCCGATATCGCCATTTTTCCCTTTGTGCGCCAGTTCGCTAAGGTAGATGCTGATTGGTTTGCGCGGTCGCCTTATGCGCAGCTAGCAGAGTGGTTGAAGCAGCGTTGTGAGTCGGCTTTGTTTGCTGCGATTATGCAGAAATACCCAGTCTGGCAGGCGGATTAGGCCATGCCAGTGGGTATAGATGGATTAACACGCTAAATGGAGCTAGGCGCTGATTAAGGCGCTGATTAGACTAGCGTATTGGAAGCAGCAGTAGAGGAAGGCGCAGGGTCGCTGGTTTGGTCAAAATGCAGCACGATTTTGTCGCTGTCATCAATATCCACATCGACATGACCGCCATTGGCCAGACGACCGAATAATAATTCATCTGCCAAAGCGCGACGTATGGTGTCTTGTATCAAGCGTGCCATCGGTCTGGCGCCCATCAATGGATCAAAGCCTTTCTTGGCCAGATATTGACGTAAAGCATCGCTGAACGAGGCCTCGACTTTTTTCTCTTGTAATTGATTTTCTAGTTGCATCAAGAATTTATCCACCACACGGGCAATCACCACTTCAGATAGCGCTGAGAAGGAGACAATAGCGTCTAAACGATTGCGGAATTCTGGGGTAAATAAGCGTTTGATTTCCGCCATCTCATCGCCATTGGCGCCCGCTTGGGTAAAGCCCATGCTGTTCTTGGATAAAGACTCAGCGCCAGCGTTGGTGGTCATGATAATGGTGACATTACGGAAATCGGATTTGCGACCATTGTTATCGGTGAGCGTACCGTGATCCATCACTTGCAACAGAATATTAAAGATATCTGGATGCGCTTTTTCGATTTCGTCCAATAGCAATACGCAATACGGGTGCTGATTAATCGCCTCGGTCAACAAGCCGCCTTGCTCAAAGCCGACATAGCCTGGAGGCGCGCCAATCAAGCGAGATACCGCATGACGCTCCATATATTCAGACATATCAAAGCGCACCAATTCTATGCCCAAGGTATAAGCCAGTTGTCTTGCCACTTCGGTTTTGCCCACCCCAGTTGGACCAGAGAATAAGAAAGAACCGATAGGCTTGCCTTGGTTGCCTATGCCACTACGCGCCATTTTGATAGCGGAAGCCAAAGATTCTATGGCTTTGTCTTGACCGAACACCACCGATTTCAAATCGCGTTCTAAGGTTTTAAGTGCGTGTTTGTCATCGCTAGAGACATTTTTGGGGGGAATGCGCGCAATCTTAGATACGATATCTTCGATTTCTTTATCGCTAATGGTTTTCTTTTGTTTCGATTTAGGCAGGATGCGCTGCGCAGCACCAGCTTCGTCTATCACGTCTATGGCCTTGTCAGGCAGATGACGATCGTTGATATATTTGGCGGATAATTCCGCTGCGCTATGCAAGGCCGCGCTGGTGTATTTCACGCCGTGGTGTTGCTCAAAGCGCGACTTCAGGCCTTTGAGTATCTCTACGGTTTCCACCACGCTAGGTTCTTCTACGTCAATTTTTTGGAAACGACGCGATAGCGCGTGGTCTTTCTCAAAAATACCACGGAATTCTTGATAGGTGGTCGCGCCTATGCACTTCAAGCTGCCATTAGAGAGCGCCGGTTTAAGCAGATTAGAAGCGTCCAAAGTGCCACCACTGGCAGCCCCTGCACCGATCAGGGTATGAATTTCATCGATAAACAAAATGGCATTAGGCATTTCAGTCAGTTTAGACATCACCGCTTTGAGGCGCTGCTCAAAGTCGCCACGATACTTGGTGCCGGCTAATAGTGAGCCCATATCTAGCGAGTAAATCACCGCATTGGCTAAGATTTCTGGCACGTTTTTCTCTACGATTTGGCGCGCTAAACCTTCGGCGATGGCGGTCTTGCCAACACCAGCTTCGCCCACCAAGAGCGGGTTGTTTTTACGGCGGCGGCATAGCGTTTGAATCACCCGCTCAAGTTCTTTATCGCGCCCGATAACCGGGTCTATCTTGCCTGCCAGCACTTGCTGGTTGAGATTGACGGTGTATTGGTCTAGCGGGCTATTGCCAGTGCTTTCTGGCTCGGCTTCAGGCGCGCTAGATTCGGCATTCTTGCTAGCGGCATCATTGCTTTTGCTAACGCCATGCGCGATATAGTTGACGATATCCAAGCGCGAGATGCCTTGTTGGTGCAAGAAAAATACCGCGTGCGAATCTTTCTCGCCAAAAATCGCAACTAGCACATTGGCGCCATTGACCTCTTTTTTGCCAGATGACTGCACATGCAAAATCGCCCGTTGTATCACCCGTTGGAATCCCAATGTAGGCTGCGTATCCACTTCATCTAAGCCATCGACCACTGGGGTATGCTCATCAATATAGCCTTGCAAATCTTTGCGCAATTTTTCGATGTCCACGCCACAGGCACGCAGCACATCAGCTGCTGTGGGGTTATCTATCATGGCTAATAACAGATGCTCTACGGTAATTAGCTCATGGTGCTTTTGCCTAGCGTCCATAAATGCCATATGCAGAGAGACTTCGAGTTCTTGCGCAATCATTGTGTGATTTCCTTTTTCAACCTACTTTTATTGATACTACTTTCATTCATACTACTTTAATGTCCTGCGATTCGCTGTTTATACCGGTTGCATAGCGCATTGCAGCGGGTGTTGATGTTGGTTGGCAAACGCAATTACCTGATTCACTTTGGTTTCTGCGATGCCATGTGGATACACGCCACAAACCGCCGACCCTTCGGTATGCACTTTCAACATCAGTTGGGTGGCTTGCTCACGGTCTTTGGCAAAGAAACGCTGCAATACCTCCACCACAAACTCCATGGTCGTATAGTCATCGTTTAACAAAATCACCTTATACAGTGAAGGCGGTTTGGCCTTCAACTGATTGGTCAGCAGTGCAGAATCTTCCCAATGTTTAATCGCCGCCATAAGCTAACCTAAATGCTCAATTGAATGTTATTTTAAAAAAACAATTATCAGAATTACTAGTAAATATATGCTAAGCAAGCAATAAAAGCCAACGCTATCCGCCTTTACGCCAGTTTCAAAATTCGCACACTTTTAACAATTTTATCTTGCGTCTGTAAGATTTCCAGCGCACAGGCCTCAATTTTAATGCTGGTGCCGGCCTCTGGAATATCCTCAAATCTTTCCAAGATAAGGCCATTCAACGTTCTCGGCCCATCGAGCGGCAGATTTAGTTGTAGTTTCTTGTTTAACTCGCGCAATCCTACACTGCCATCTACTATCCAACTGCCATCTGGCTCTTGGTGCATCACACTGGCCTTGGTGGGCGACTGGGTGGTAAATTCGCCGATAATCTCTTCTAATATGTCTTCGAGTGTCACCAACCCTTTCAGTTCACCATATTCATCTACCACCAGCGCTAAACGCTGATGTTTTTCTTGAAATTGTTGAATCTGCGAATACAGCGGCGTACCGCTAGGAATAAAATACGGCGCAATCATGGTTTCCAAAATACTGTCTAGCGACAGCTCACCATTGCGCATTTGGTTAAAAATCTTGCGGATATGCAAGATGCCGATAATTTCCTCTTGGCTGCCTTGCCTGACTAATACCCTGGTGTGATGGCTAGTATTAATTTGATGTAATAGTTCATCTAAAGGGGTATCAATATTAACCGCCTCAATCTGCGTGTGTGCGGTCATCACGTCGTCCACCGTGGCGTTCTCTAAATCCAACAGATTAAGCAAAATGGCGCGGTTTTTTTGCGGAATATAGTGGCCGGCCTCACTGACAATGGTGCGTAACTCGTCGGTGGAAATGGCTTGCGAGGCTTCTTTAAAATTGACCTTGATACGCATCAACTTTAACAGCCCCTGTACAAATAAATTGGTCACCCACAACATGGGGTATAACAATCGTGTCAGCGGGTATAACACATAGCTGTAAGTGAGCGCTAATTTCTCGGCATGAGCCGCTGCAATCACTTTGGGGGTGATTTCACCAAAGATTAAAATGACCAGCGTAACGGCGAGGGTGCCTAGCCATAAACCGGTGCTGCCATCGCCTAAAATATGCTGGCTAAGATCATCGCTGATGGTGGCGATAGACACTGCTGCAAAGGTATTGCCCAGCAGAATAGCGCCTAGCAATAAATCGGTTTTATCTAATAGCAGTTGCGCTAATTTGGCGCCTTGATGACCATCATTGACCAGATGGCGTAAGCGGTAACGATTGAGCGCCATCAGACAGGTTTCTGCACTAGAGAAAAAAGCAGAAAGTAATAACAGTAAAACTAGCAGGGTAATCTGCCCAGAAATCGAGTAAGTGTCCAAAGGGGTACGATTAAGAAAGACAAGCCTTGAGTGTTATGTTTTGCCGCTGACTTGTCAAGACTTGTCGCGGGCTAAGCTGCTAGCTGACAAATTTTAATAGTTGGCAAAGCTTAATAGTTAGCAAAGAGAGCACTTGAATTAACCCTGCCGCGCTAACACCAGCAATAAAAAAAGCCTTGTGATGCACAAGGATTGTTTCTATCTTGCTAGCGCTATCCACTTGCTATGCTGGAGATTAGGGCATTTCAACTTGGTTGTTTTTCTTTTCTGCACCAGTCACCAAGTTCTCGCGTGACACACCTAAATATAAGGCGATAGGGCAAGCCACCAAGACTGAGGAATAGATGCCGAATAGAATGCCTATGGTGAGTGCTAGGGCAAAATTATGTAGCGTTTCACCGCCAAAAAATAGCATAGACAGCACCATCAATTGGGTACAAAAGTGGGTGATGATGGTGCGCGACATGGTGCGGGTAATGGCATTATCAATAATCGAAGTGACCGCCACTTTTCTCATCTTGCGGAAGTTTTCACGCACGCGGTCAAATACCACCACTGACTCATTCACCGAATAACCCAATACTGCCAGCACGGCAGCCAATACAGTCAGATTAAATTCCCATTGGAAAAAGGCAAAAAAGCCCAAGATAATCACCACATCGTGCATATTGGCGATAATCGCCGCCACCGCAAAACGCCATTCAAACCGCAATGCTAGATATGCCACGATGCCCAATGAAACCAATAGCAAAGCCAATGCGCCATTTTCATACAGCTCTTGCCCGACTTGCGCGCCCACTGTTTCAACGCGGCGCATTTCTACCTGATTATCGGCCTCACGCAAGGCGTTTAACACTTGCTCGGATAATTGCGCAGAGGTGACGCCTTTCTTTAGTGGCAGACGTATCATCACATCGCGACTGGAACCAAAGTTTTGCACAGTGGCTTCATTCAGCTTAATGCCTTCTACCGCCTGACGAATTTGCGCTAGATTAGCGGCATGCGGATAATTCACCTCTATCACTGTGCCACCGGTAAAGTCCACGCCCAAGTTGAGACCGCGTTGCGCTAAGAAGAATACCGCCAAGATAAATGTCACCAATGAGATGGCGGTGGTTAACCGGCCATAACTCATAAAGGGAATATCGCGTTTGATTCTAAAAAATTCCATAATATTTGCCTTATTTGCTTAACGATAGCCGCTTAGCCTATGGTTAATTTATTAATTTTTCGACGGTAGCCATAGATCAAATTCACCATGGCGCGTGACACCACCACCGCGCTAAACATAGAAGTCAGAATGCCCAAGACGTGCACCACAGCAAAGCCTTTGACTGGGCCTGAACCAAACATAAACAAAGCTAAACCAGCAATCATGGTGGTGACATTGGAGTCTAAAATAGTATCGAAAGCACGGTCGTAACCCGCATGAATAGCGGCTTGTGGCGTATTGCCATAGCCGATTTCTTCGCGTATGCGTTCGTTGATCAGCACGTTGGCGTCAATCGCCATGCCCAAGGTCAAGGCAATCGCGGCCAGACCTGGCAAGGTCAGCGTGGCTTGCAACATGGATAGCAAGGCGACTAGCAACAATAGATTGATGCCTAGCGCCACGATGGAAACGCCGCCAAAAATCAAATAGTAAGCCACCATAAATAAGGCGATGGCGGCAAAGCCCCACAAGGTAGAGTGCATACCACGTTTGATATTTTCTTCACCCATGCTTGGCCCTACTGTGCGTTCCTCGATAATTTCCATCGGTGCTGCTAGCGCGCCAGCTCTTAATAACAGAGAAATATCAGTGGCTTCTTGCACATTATTCATGCCAGAAATCTGCACGCGGCCGCCACCGATTTCTTCATTAATCACTGGGGCGGTAATCACTTCGGCTTGGCCTTTTTCTACTAATAGAATGGCCATGCGTTTGCCTACATTGTCTTTGGTCACTTGGCGGAAAATACGTGCGCCACGGTTATCCAAAGTCACATGCACCACTGATCGACCGGTCTGCTGGTCAACACCAGGACCGGCATCGGTAATATAGTCACCGGTTAATTCAACTTTTTTCTTTAACAACATGGGCTCACCCGCACGCCCGACGAAATATTCATCACCAAACGGCACTTGCCCTTGGCTAGCCGCTTGTAGCGTAGCGGCATCGGTTTTTTCCTCATCGACTAAGCGCACTTCCAAGGTGGCGGTACGGCCCAAGATTTCTTTTGCTTTGGCGGTGTCTTGCACCCCCGGCAACTGCACCACCACGCGATCTAAACCTTGCTGTTGTATCACCGGTTCAGCCACGCCCAATTCGTTGATACGATTGTGCAGCGTTTGCATATTCTGTTTAAGGGCAAATTCTTGAATGCGCGTTTCTGCCGCTGGGCTTAAGTTGGCACTGACATTCGCCCCATTCGACTTGATGATTAAATCGGGATAGTCACGACTGAGAATTTTTTCTGCTTTTTCCTGTTCTTTGGCATCACTAAAGCGCACTAATATGCTTTTGCCCTCTTTGCTCACGCCAGCATAAGAGATGCGCTCTTTACGCAAAGTAGAACGGAAGTCATTCAGATAACGCTCGGTGGCTTGATTGATGGCGGACAACATATCCACTTGCATCAAAAAGTGCACCCCACCACGCAAGTCCAAACCTAAATACATAGGCTTAGCACCCAAGTTAGCTAGCCAGTTGGGCGAACGCGAAATCAGATTTAATGCCACCACATAGTCCTTACCCAGCTGGGTTTTCAGCGTATCTTGCGCCTTGATTTGCGTGTCGGTGTCTTTGAAACGCGCTTTAATGCCGGTCTTGTCCATGACGATGGCGTCATAGCGGATATTGGCTTGTTTTAATGCGGATTCAACCGATTGCATGCTTTGGCCATCTAGTTTGCCTATATTTTTGGCTAGGCTGACTTGCACCGCTGGTGCCTCGCCAAACAGATTGGGCACGGAATAAAGCAAGCCGAGCAACACCGCAGTGACGACCAGCAGATACTTCCAAAGGGGGTAACGATTCATGGATGAACTCGCTAAAGAATAGGTAAGAAAAGGGGCTTATTTGCTTTTTGCGGCAGCTTTATCTAATTTGGCTTGGACAGATTGTTTCTGCACTTTAATCACCACGCCACTGGCAATTTCTAAACTGACGATATCGTTATCAATTTTATCGACCTTGCCTATGATGCCGCTGGCTGTTGAGACTTCATCGCCCTTTTTTAATTCCGCCAGCATGGCGCGTTGCGCTTTGGCTTGTTTAAGCTGAGGTCTGAGCAACAGAAAATAGAACAACACAAAAATAATCAGAAACGGGAACATGCCCTCTAATAGACTAGGTGCGGCATCTTGGCCAGCAGCGTATGCGTTAGTAATCAACATATTGAACTCTCTCTAGGTGCTTTAATTTGGGTTGAAGATAAAAAAAGAGGCGAATTTTAACATACTAACGCTTGAATTATCATTCAGCGCCAGACTGCCTTGCCGCCAATGCTTGTTGCTTAAATTGATGAAATTGATCTTGCTCTATGGCCTGCCGCATGCCTGCCATCAGCTGCTGGTAGTAGTGCAAATTGTGTATGGTATTCAGTCTGGAACCTAGCATTTCGCCAACGCGGAATAGGTGGTGCAAATAGGCGCGCGAAAAGTGTTGGCAGGTGTAGCAGCTACACTCACTGTCAATCGGGCGCTGATCTTGTCGATAGCGCGCGTTTTTTAGCTTGATATCGCCATGCCGAGTAAATAACCAGCCATTGCGTGCATTGCGGGTAGGCATCACACAGTCAAACATATCCACACCATAGCTGACCGCATCTAATAAGTCCTCTGGCGTGCCCACACCCATTAGATAGCGCGGTTTGTCCTGTGGCAATTTGGGGGCGCTATGCGCCAAGATGCGCAACATATCATCTTTAGGCTCACCCACTGAAAGCCCGCCTATGGCATAGCCATCAAAGCCAATATCCATCAGCCCAGCCAGCGAGTCATCGCGTAGCTGCTCATACATACCGCCTTGCAAGATACCAAATAGCGCATTTGGGTTGCCTTGGTGCGCTTGTTTGCTGCGTTTAGCCCAACGCAGGCTGAGCTGCATAGAGTCTGCCGCTTGCTGTTGGCTGGCGGGATAGGGGGTGCACTCGTCAAAAATCATGACAATATCGCTATTCAACACGCGCTGAATCCGCATGGATTCTTCTGGGGTTAAAAAACAACTATCGCCATTGATGGGGGAGCGGAATTGCACCCCTTGTTCGGAAATTTTTCTTAATGCCCCCAAGCTCCAAACTTGAAAGCCACCTGAATCGGTTAGTATCGGACCATCCCAAGCAATAAACTGATGCAAGCCACCAAACTGTTGTATGACTTCAAGACCAGGGCGTAGCCATAAATGAAAGGTATTACCAAGAATAATGTGCGCGCCAATATCGCGAATTTCATTGGGCGATAGCGATTTCACCGCGCCATAAGTGCCTACCGGCATAAATGCTGGGGTTTCTACTACGCCGTGGGCTAGCGATAATTGCCCGCGTCTGGCTGCGCCACTTTGATGAGAAAGCTTAAATTGCATAGAAAGGGACTCATATTACCGGCATAGGCCGGCCAAAAATCAAAGTGGCGATACTATCACAAACAGGCGCAAGCCTCGCTCACCAACCCAGCGCAAACTGGTTCACCAACTGATAAAAACTTCCCTATGAACTGCGCTTAGGTGACAGCCAGCTGACTGGCTGTGCAATGCTTTTCAAGCCTTTTGTTTGGGGCTTTGTTATACTGTC
>CAYNLW010000009.1:40663-46633 GCA_964398195.1 uncultured Methylophilaceae bacterium
TGACTGGCTGTGCAATGCTTTTCAAGCCTTTTGTTTGGGGCTTTGTTATACTGTCAGGATATTGTTCTGTTTAGGTTTAGCATGGTTGAAAAAAATAATTCTTTACGCAAGCGTAACGGTGATTTAAAGAAAACCCTCCCGCAACGCGGCATTTATCTACTGCCCAATCTATTTACTGTGACCTCTTTGTTCGCCGGGTTTTATGCCATTGTGCAGGCCATGAATGGCAAGTTTGAGCACGCTGCCGTGGCGATATTCTTAGCCATGGTAATGGATGGTTTGGACGGTCGTGTGGCTAGGCTGACCAATACACAAAGCGCGTTTGGTGCGGAATTTGATAGCTTGGCCGATATGGTCTCGTTTGGCGTTGCCCCTGCCTTAGTGCTATATGTTTGGGCTTTGCAGCCTATGGGCAAGCTGGGTTGGTTGGCCGCCTTTGTTTATTGTGCCTGCGCCGCTTTGCGCTTGGCGCGCTTTAATACCAAATTAGATAGCTCTGATAAACGCTATTTTCAAGGGCTACCCAGTCCCGCTGCGGCTTCTTTATTAGCCGGTTTAATTTATTTTTGTTTTGATAATGGCATCACCGGAGACGCGGTATATGCACCTTGGTTTAAGATGAAATGGGTGGCTTGGGGAATTACTGTGTTTGCTGGGTTGACCATGATAAGCAATATAAAATTTTATAGTGGCAAAGATATCAACCTGCGCGAGAGTGTGCCATTTGTGGTGATTTTTGTCTTTGTGATTATTATGGCCTTTGTGTCTTACAGCCCTGCTGAAGTGCTTTTTGGCGGTGCTTTTATTTATGCGCTATCTGGCTATGCGGCCAGCTTATTCAAGGGTAAACAAAATTAGCTGCAAGCTGGCTGGTTGATGGACGACTTCAGAAAACCTGCTAAGCCTTTGCCATATCATCAATAAAATTTATTGTTTTCATAAAGTTATTCAAATAACAGTTAAACAAAAGCATGTTATGATTGAAGCCATGAAAAATTTAATTCACATTCATCACTCCAGTGTCGCTGTCCCTGCATTATTTCAGGCGCAGCCTAGCGCCTATGCTGCGCTTACACTATCTCGCTTACTGCTGCTGCGCTAGCGCGCAGACTTCTACTTAAATCTATCGTTAGTTTTAGGTCGTTTGCCCTTATGTGGTAAACGAAAATGACAAAAATCTTAAATGGAATTGAATAAATATGAACAGCAATCAGTTGATAATTTTTGATACCACATTGCGTGATGGCGAACAAAGCCCAGGCGCAGCAATGACAAAAGAAGAAAAGGTGAGAATTGCACGACAGCTTGAGAAATTAGGCGTCAATGTGATTGAGGCAGGCTTTGCTGCTGCCAGCCCTGGCGACTTTGAAGCCGTCAAGGCGGTCGCCGAAGTGATTAAGAAGTCCACCGTGTGTTCGCTGGCACGTGCCAATGAAAATGATATTCGCCGCGCTGGTGAAGCCATTAAGCCAGCCAAAAAGGGGCGTATTCATACCTTTATCGCGACCTCGCCTATCCACATGGAAAACAAGTTGCGTATGACTCCTGAACAGGTGTTGCAACGCGCCGTGCAAGCGGTGCAATGGGCGCTGGAGTATACCGATGATGTTGAGTTTTCTGCCGAGGACGCGGTGCGCTCGGAGATGGATTTCTTGGTGCAAGTATTTGAAGCGGTGATTGATGCAGGTGCTAAGACCATCAATGTGCCGGATACCGTAGGTTACTCTGTACCAGCCTTATGGGGCGAGCGCATGGCCAGCCTGATCAAGCGCGTACGCAATGCAGATAAGGTAATTTGGTCCACCCATTGTCATAATGATTTGGGCATGGCCGTGGCTAACTCGTTGGCAGCGGTGATGGGCGGTGCGCGCCAAGTGGAATGCACCATCAACGGCTTGGGTGAGCGCGCTGGCAATGCCAGTTTGGAAGAAATTGTGATGGCGGTAAAAACCCGTCGCGATGTGTTTAATTTGCAAACCAGCATTGATACCACGCAAATCGTCGCTACCTCCAAATTAGTTTCTACTATTACTGGCTATCCAGTCCAGCCGAATAAAGCTGTGGTAGGCGCCAACGCTTTCGCCCATGAAAGCGGCATCCATCAAGATGGGGTGCTCAAATTCCGCGAAACCTATGAAATTATGCGTGCCGAAGATGTGGGTTGGAATGCCAATAAATTGACCTTAGGCAAGTTGTCCGGCCGCAATGCTTTCCGTGCCCGCTTGGAAGAATTAGGCATTGCGTTGGCCAGTGAAGAAGCCTTAAACGCTGCCTTTGCGCGCTTTAAGGAATTAGCAGATAAAAAATCTGAAATCTTTGATGAAGACTTGCAAGCTTTAGTGAGCGATGAATTTGTTAGCGCAGATACGGAAAACTTTAAGTTAAGTTATCTGCAAGTCTGTTCGCAGACAGGCGAAATCCCCCATGCCACAGTGGCCGTGCTGGACAATGGCACAGAGAAACGTGCCGAAGCCGATGGCGGCGGCCCTGTAGATGCGGCTTTTAAGGCGATAGAAAAATTGGTGGATAGCGGCGCTGAATTATTGCTGTATTCGGTAAATAACATTACCAGTGGCACAGACGCGCAAGGTGAAGTGACTGTGCGACTAGCCAAAGGTGGCCGTATCGTGAATGGGCAGGGCGCTGATACTGATATTGTGATTGCCTCTGCCAAAGCCTATTTGAATGGTTTGAATAAACTATATTCCAAGGCCGAGCGAGCGCACCCGCAGGTATAAGCTTAAGCAACGCCCTGTCACAGGGCGTTTTTATTGTGATGGACGGAGTTTTGTTGTGAATTTAGCTATATTTGACTTAGATAACACCCTGCTTGCGGGAGATAGCGATTACCAATGGGGTGAGTTTCTAATCCAAATTGGCGTGCTAGACCGTCAACAACATCAAGCCAGCAATGATCAGTTCTATGCCGACTATAAAGCCGGCAAACTGGATATTTTTGCTTTCTTGGCATTTCAATTAAAGCCTTTGCATGAGCACCCTAGAAAGCAACTGGATCAATGGCATGCGCAGTATATGCAGGAAAAAATCCAGCCTATGATGACCAGCAAATCGCGTCAGTTGGTGGAAAAGCATCGCCAAGCGGGTGATGAGCTATTGATTATTACGGCCACCAATTCTTTCGTTACTGCCCCTATCGCGCAAGCCTTTGGCATTGCTAATTTGATAGGCACAGATCCAGAGCAAATCAACGGTGAATTTACTGGCAAGGTCAGTGGCATTCCCAGCTTTCAACAAGGCAAAGTGACTCGTTTAGAAGATTGGTTAACACAGCGGGGTGAAAAATTAGCGGACTTTGAAAGGGTGTATTTCTACAGCGATTCGCACAATGATTTGCCATTACTCCGTTTGGTCAATCATCCAGTGGCGGTCAATCCTGATCCCATTTTGCTGGCCGAAGCTGAGCAAAAAGGCTGGCCAGTGATTAGTTTACGGGATTAGCACTAGGTGATGTAGCTAGCATTGCTTTAGGCAATGCCCTGACTGCTTAGCCCAAGAATTTATCGACCTAGCAAAATCTCTAATACAAATTTACTGCCTAAATAGGCCAAGAATAGCGATAGAAATCCCCATAGTGTCCAGCGTATTGCTGTGCGACCGCGCCAGCCGTAGCGTAGGCGGCCGATTAGCAAGGCGCCATAAATCAGCCAAGACAAGATAGTGAAGACATTTTTGTGATTAAAGCGCAACGGTTGATGAAAGATATGCTCAGAAAACAGCATGCCAGTCACCAAGGTAATGGATAGCAACACAAAGCCCACCCCTAGCATTCTGAATAACATGGTTTCCATCACCATCAAAGGTGGGAAGTCAGGCAGTTTGATAATGCTTTGCCGCATATGCAAATTACGTTCAGCGGTCGCCATTAATAGCGCATGCAAGGCGCTAAAGGTAAATAAACTATAGGCAATAAAAGCGATGCTGATATGCGCAATAAACAGCGTTTGGTTGTCGTATTGCAGCCAATGCGTTTGTTGCGAAAAGCCTTGCAATAACACCATCAAAGCTGCTGGAGGGAGCACAAAAGCTTGCAAGCTATGCACATGATATCTAAGGTTATATAGCCAATAAATCAGGACAGTTAGCCACAAGATGGTAGCGCTGGCATTCGCTACGGTTAGATTGAGCCCCCAAGCAAAGGTATCTTGCCAAAGCAAAGCAGCTTGACCAAGCAAGGCTAAGGCAATGAATAAAGTATGATTGAGCAATCTTGCAGATGTGGATTTGTGATTAGGTTGATTCACGCTAAACCAATAATCAAATGCCACACCGGCATACAGAAAGGCAACAATCAGATAGGGAAGCAACAATCGGGTATGCATAATTTAGGTTAAAATAAAACGCATCAAAGTTGACACTATAGCATGAGGTTTACAGCAAGATAAGCCAATCTAAAGCGCCTGTAGTGGCGAATTCTAAGAGGATAGTATGTTAGAAAATTTAAGCAGTCGTTTACAAGGCGTCATCAAAACACTACGAGGTCAAGCTCGTTTAACTGAGGAAAATATTGCTGATGCCATGCGTGAAGTGCGCATGGCTTTGTTAGAAGCAGATGTGGCATTGCCAGTAGTAAAAGACTTTATCGCCCAAGTCAAACAGCGAGCACAAGGGCGCGAGGTGTTATCCAGCCTAACGCCAGGTCAGGCAGTGATCCAAGTCGTGCACGAAGAACTGACCAAATTAATGGGCGAGCAAAATGCTGCGCTAAATTTGGCAGCGGTGCCGCCGGTAGTTATTCTCATGGCTGGTTTACAAGGTTCTGGTAAGACCACCACTTCGGCCAAGCTGGCAAAACTTTTAAAACAACAAAAGAAAAAAGTATTACTGGTCAGCGCTGACGTTTATCGCCCCGCCGCCATTGAGCAGCTAAAAACATTGGCTAAACAGCTAGAGGTCGATTGTTTTGACTCAAATGCGCAACAAAAGCCCGCCGAGATTGCCAAGCAAGCGCTTGAATATGCAAAGAAATATTTCTACGAAGTGCTGATTTTTGACACCGCTGGTCGATTAGGCATAGACCAAGCGATGATGGATGAGATTCAACAACTGCACCATCAGCTGCAGCCCACAGAAACCCTGTTTGTGGTTGATGCCATGTTAGGCCAAGACGCCGTCAATAGCGCCCGCGCCTTTGCTGATGCTCTGCCACTCACAGGTATAGTGCTTACCAAGCTAGACGGCGATGCGCGTGGCGGGGCTGCATTATCCGTCAGACAAATCACCGGCAAGCCGATTAAGTTTATAGGTGTGAGTGAAAAAGTAGATGGTCTAGAGCCATTCCACCCAGAACGCATGGCTTCTCGGGTGCTGGGAATGGGCGATGTGCTGTCCTTAATCGAACAAGCACAAAAAAATGTCGATTTAGAAGAAGCCAAGAAATTAGCCGATAAAGTAAAGTCTGGGAAAAATTTCGACTTAGAAGACTTTAAAGCGCAAATGATACAAATGCGCAAAATGGGCGGCATGGGGGCTCTCATGGACAAATTGCCCAGCCAAATGAGCGGAGTCGCCGGAAAAATCAACCCAGATGATGGCGATAAAGCAATCCGCAGAATCGAAGGCATCATAAATTCTATGACACCAATGGAACGTCGTAAGCCAGAAATCATCAAAGCCACTAGGAAACGCAGAATTGCCCAAGGCGCTGGGGTGCAAGTGCAAGAAGTGAATCGCTTGCTGAATCAGTTTGAAGAAACGCAAAAGATGATGAAAATGTTCTCTAAAGGCGGCATGGGAAAAATGATGCGCGCCATGCAAGGAAAATTTCCAGGAATGCGATAGTTTTAGTATTGACGAGTAGTGTGCTTTTCAGGATAATTGCGCGCTTTCGATTAGCTGTCACTCTTTTCCAGCTTTTCTTTCCGAGTTTATGGGGGCTGTTAGCTCAGCCGGTAGAGCAGCGGACTTTTAATCCGTTGGTCGCGCGTTCGAATCGCGCACAGCCCACCAAAA